>JAEUIL010000378.1 GCA_016794255.1 Planctomycetaceae bacterium
ATGGCGTTGATTTTGGTGCTGGTCGTGTGTGCCCTGATGGCGCTGGCCGCTTACCAGTTCGCCGACAGCATGATCGTCTACGCCACCCACGTTCGTACCGATCATCGTTACGCGATTGAACAATCGCTGGCCGAATCGGCAGGTGCGACGATCCTGGCTGCCATCGAGGCCCGGGATGTCCACGACGTCTCTTCCACGTTCGGTGTCAAGCACCTGATCGCAGGACATCGTCTACTCGAAACCCGTGACGGCAGCCTGCTCGGCAAGTTCTCGGTTTATTTCGAGACCGAGAACGCTTCGGCCCGAGAATTCGTCATGGGTCTCGAAGATGAATCCGCGAAACTGAATCTACATTCTCTGCCGCTCAGTAAAGAGCAACAGCACCGAGCTCGCACCGCATTGATGCAAGTTCCCGGCCTGACAGCCCAAATTGCCGATAGCATCCTGGATTGGATCGATGCCGATGACGAACCACGTCCGTTCGGGGCGGAGACATCGTACTACAGTTCGTTACCGCAGCCCTATCGAGCGGCGAATGGGCGTTTGGAATCGCTCGACGACTTGTTGCTCGTCCGCGGTGTGACTAAGCAACTGCTGCACGGCGAAACAGCCTCGTCCGAAGTCGCAACGCAAACCGCGAGAACATCTGTTCGGGCCTGGGATCACTATCTGACAGTCGTCAGCCGCGAGTGCAACACCGCTCGCCACGGCACCGCCCGGATCAACATCAACGATCATCAACTCGACCGCATTTACGATCAGATCGCCGGTCAACACAGCGCAGAATTGGCTAAGTTTGTGGTTGCATTGCGACTGGCCGGACCGATGGATGGAGGAAACTCGTCATCGCAAGCCATGTCGGAAGAGGACGAGATTGCCCAAGCCGAGTTGCGAATCAAGCAGCAACTCATGGACCCGCCCGCTTCAGCCAACGAAGACAAACCGAAGCAAGCGGCCACACGCGATGGAATGGATCTCAGCGCGCGTCCGGTCTATCGCATTCGTTCGCTCGCGGATCTGTGGGGCACCAAGGTCCGCTTGTTGATCGATGGCAAAGACGAGGTGCTCACCAGCCCCTGGCGAGAAGACCCGCGGGACCTGCGGAAACTGTACGCAGACGTCGGAAACACGTTGTCGACTCATGCCGAGACCACGATCGAAGGACGCGTCAACGTGAACCGCGCTCCGCAAGAAGTGTTGCAGATGATACCTGGACTGGGACTGCCGCTCGCTCAAGCGATTGCTCTGCGACAGCGCGATCTGTCGGGCGAATTGCTGGCCGACCGGCTGGCGAGTCGCAATTCGTTGGCGTGGCTGGTGGAGGATGGTCTCGTGAGCGCCGTCCAACTGCGTGAGTTGGCACCGTATCTGACTTGTCGTGGCGATGTTTATCGCGGGTTGATCGGCTGTCAAACCGCTCATCGCAACGACATCGCCAAGTTCGCCATCCTCGTCGATGGCGCCAGCCCGCGCAAATCTCTTCGCTATATCAAGTACCTCGGTCGTGAGAATGACGCGACGATTCTGAAAGCTCTTTCGCTGGAGTCAGCACGATGAAATCTTTGAGCAAGCCCAAGCCGGCAAGTCGATCCAAGAGCGTACTCGTCGTCGAGATCGGCTCGAATCAAGTCACCTTGGCGGAAGTCAGCACTCGACCGCAGAGCGACGCTGTGCGCATGGTTGAAGTCTTTGCAGACTTAGGAACCGCCGCAGGTGATAATCATGCGGCGATTGCCGCCGCGGTCGCAAAAGCCTGCACGAATCATCGCGTTAGTTCCCGAGAGGTCGTGCTGCTGCTGCCGCGGAGTGTCGTCGCGGTGAAGACGCTCAAGGTTCCGCCGTGTCCGCCGACCGAGCGAGCCCAGATGGTGCGGTTGGCCGTGGCGGGACGATCGACAGTGGCGATCGACGACTTGTGCGTGGGCTTTGTCGCGCCACAAGATACTGCCGACGTCGCCTGCGATGTCCTTGTAGCCACGCTGCCCAAGCGAGCGGCCGACGCTTGGCAAGCTGCGTTTTCCGACCTGGGTTTGCAGGTGACCAGCATCGGCGTCCAGGGGCTGGCGGTGGCCGAGGTGCTCGCCGCGCATGGCGTTGTTCAGGGCTTGGCGGTGTATGTGAATCATCACGACTGTCTGGCGGTGTCATTCGATCAAGGACAGGTGACGGCGTTGGCCCAAGCTGCGTTCGACCCAGCGCAGAACTCGGCAGAACAGGCAGCGACGTTGATTCGGCGGTTGCGGTTGCAACAAAAGTCCGACGCAACCAGCGCCCCCGTCTACGTGGCGTGCCAAGATCACAGCGACTTCGCCGCGAGCTTGCGTCAACAATTGGGCAGTGACTGCGAGATTCACACGCTGGAGTTGACCGGCGATTTCCATACCACCGCTGCACAGGGCTGGCGGCAAGGAGTGATCAAGTCACACGCCCTGGATTTGTTGGCCCCCGTCGCCACCGCACCCCAGGCAAGCCGACCGCGGTGGATCCCCATCGCCGCCGGGATCGCGTTGTGTGTCACGCTCGGGTTCGCTTGGCACGACCACCATCAACGCGTGCTCGACGGCCAGATCGAACAGCTCGAGCGTCAGCATCAGCTGTTAAGTAATCGAATCAAGCAAAGTGAGCCGCTTAGTAAGTCATTCGCACTCATTGACAAGTGGTCGAAGACACAAGTGTCGTGGCTCGATGCCCTGAGCGGACTAGTTGACAAATGGCCCGACACCAAGGTGGCTTACGTCAATCAGATGCGGTTCGAGACGCTCGACAGCAATGGCCAAGCATCCGTGCGGCTTACCGGTCAAGCCACCGATACCACGTCGATTACCGGCTTTCAGAACGCGATCATCGCCGAATCCGATCGCTATGAATTGTTTCCCCATGGGATTCGACCGGGCAGCGAAAACCCCGACTACCCGGTCCACTTCGATCTCGAAGTCCATTTCCATCAACGCACCAACCCCACGAGCCACTAGTTCCGAAAGCGAATCACATGACGACCTTCATGCAAAAACATCGGACCATGATTCTCGCGGCGGGACTGATCGTGAGTTTAATCGCGGTCGGCTGCGGTGATACCTTGGTAGAGTTGTTCACTCAGCCGTTGGCCGAGCGCCGCGCCAAACTGCAAAAGCTCACCGCCGCGATCGAGCGTCAGCATCAGCAAGTGTCCGTGCTGCAGCAGAACAATCTCCAGATTGACAAGTGGCGCGAGCGTTCGTTGCCAGCCGATGCGTCGCGGGCCACGACGATGTATCAACATTGGCTCTTGGATCAACTGCGACAGTTGGACCTGAACCATCCGGTCGTTACGCCCGGCAATCCAATCCTGCGGGCCGATCATCAGATTATTCCGTTCCAGGTCGAGACCGAGGCCACCCTCGAAAACTGCGTAGCCTTGCTAGCGCGGATCGAGAATGCTCCGATCCAACACAGCGTCAAGCGTTTTCAAGTCCAGCCGGCCAACCGCGAGGGTGGTGAGTTGCTGCGAGTGGTGTTGCAGATCGAGGCGCTCTCGCTTACCTGTGCGATGCGGCATCCGCAGCGCAAAGAAGTCTCGGTGTTAAGCAAGTCGTCGGAAGGGGTTGCCGACCTGCCGCCTGTGACAACGCTGGCCAAGAATCCGTTCTTGCCGCATCGACCCGAGATCGCCGTCGCGGTGAACAGCGTTCCCGATCCGGTTGTGGAAGCTACGCCCAGTTCTGAGCCTGCCGCTGCAACGAAAGCAGAGCCGGTGTTGCGTTTGATTGGCGTCATCGATCAAGCCGGCAAGAAAGAGGCTTGGCTATTCGATGCCCAAACCAAGCAGCACTTGGTCGTTTACGAGCAGCAGCCGGTTCCCATATCGACCGGCACGATCAACATCACGCGTATCAGTGCGCAGTCAATTGACATCGTGCATGGTACCCAAGCGCAGACCGTGCAGTTGGGGCAGTCGCTCGCATCGCCAGCGCCAGCAACGACATCGCCGTTCTCGTTGATCCTGGGTGCTTTGCAGATCCAATGATCTCAAGGGCCACTTCGACCAGGGGGTTCACACGAAATAGGCGTCTTTCGCTCACCCCCCGTTTAAACTTTGACGATAATGAGGATTGTTCGGACTGCGAAGAGATTGCCGGCCGAACGCTATCGACCAAGATTATGCCGCGCTTTCACGGACGATTCGCGCAGTGACTTACGTCTCAAAGCCAAGTAACGATGTCCCAAGTTTGCCGCGATGGCTCGCGCTGTCGCTGGTGGGAGGTCTGCTTGCAGCCGGAGACGCACATGCTCAGCCAGCAACTTCGACCAACGGGCCGGTGGCCCCGTCGATTCGCGCTCTGCCGTTGGTTCGCTCGGTCGACGCGTTTCCGCCGAACACTCAAGTGATTACGCCCAGCAGCGATCCGCAGCTGCGTTCAAATAGTGGTGCGAATCCGCAGCCCGTGATCTATGGTCCCGCGCAAAAACAGTTCCCCGTGAGGCAGGGTTACTTGCCGCCGGTTCAGTACGAGATTTCGCGAGCGCCGACGAACGCCCCTGTTCCGCCACCAGCGATCCCGCCGACGGTAGCCACTCCGCAACCGCAACCCTCGCTGCAACCGCAACCCTTGCCGCCGCACGCTCCGCCATTGCCCACAGCGCCCGTCGCACCTTCAATCGTCGCGCCGCCTGCTCAGCTGGCCCCGGTCGCACAACCTGCCGCGCCACGACCTGCCAACTCCGCAGTCGCCGCACAGCCGCAGCCGTTGGCACCGTCGCCGCCCCCAGCCGCGTCTTCCTCGACACCGGTGGGAACAGCCACGCAGGCATTCTTCCAGCCTGCCGATCAGCGTGGCGCCGTGGGTCAACCTTTGGCACATGAACAGTTGCCCGGGGTTCCGCAGCTAGAAGTGATTCGAGCCACAGGCAAGCTCTCGTTCAATTTTCAAGACGCGCCCTGGGACTTGGTACTCAAACGATTTGCCAGCGAGGCCGGCATGTCGTTGCGGGTCGAAACTATACCCAGCGGCAACTTTACCTACATCGATCAACGCGAGCATACGCCCACGGAGGCGATCGACATTCTCAATGGCAGTCTACTGGCGGGCGGTCACCTCTTGGTGCGTCGATCAGGAACGCTCACGCTCATCAAGACTGCCGAAGGTTTGCCCATCAGCGAAATCCCCTTGGTTCCGTTGCATGAGATTGAACAATGGGGACGCAACGAACTCATCAGCGTCGATGTCCCCTTGGCGACCGTAGATCCGATCATCGCGGCGCAAGAAGTTCAACCGATGCTGAGCCCGTTGGGACGCGCGGTACCTATGCCACAAACTCACCGGATGATTGTGACCGATCTAGGCAGCAATCTCCGCCGTTTGCATCATCTACTATGGATTGGCGAAGCCGATCCCTCGCGTCAGCCGCACGTGGTCTTTCATCTGAAGAACATCCAGGCTGTCGACGCGGCGAAGGCGATTAACGAGTTCCTGGCCTCGCAACGTCAGACTGGTCCAATGGCACCCCAGCGAGCCGCAATCGTCAATCAAATCGTGAATCAACCGGGCCCCGGTCCTGCGCCGCCACCCGCCGCGGTGATCCCGGCCGACAGCGTTGTTGTTGCTGAAGCGACCACGAATTGTGTTATCGTCAGCGCAACGAACCGCCACCTCGATCGGATTCGTGGTTTGCTGCATGAACTCGATTCCATTCCGGTACAGGTCGTTATCCAAGCACTGCTGGTCGAAGTCGACCTCGGGAAGACCGAAGAACTTGGCGTTGAGCTCGGCGGGCAAGACTCGGTGCTCTTCGATCGTAGCGTGGTCGACAAACTGGTAACTGTGACGCAAACCGTCTCGAACCCTGCCACAGGCATCGCCACCACCAATCAGAACATCGTTTCGCAAACCGCGGCACCCGGTTTCAACTTCAATAATCAACCGCTGGGCAACAACATTGCCGCGAGTCCGAGCACTGTCGGATCGCAGGGGTTGTCGAACTTTGCCGTCGGTCGAGTGAATGGCGATCTGGGGTACGGCGGTCTCGTGTTGTCGGCCGGCTCAAGTTCGGTCAATGTGTTGCTCCGGGCGCTCGCCGCGACGCGAAAACTCGACATCTTAAGCCGTCCGCAGATTCGTACCGTCGACAATCGATTGGCTGAGATTCAAATCGGCCAACAAGTGCCGGTGGTCGATGGCGTCGCGCTGACGCCCGTGGGAAGTGCCAATCCCGTCATCCGCCAAGATCAAGCGGGCATCATTCTCCGCGTGACTCCGCGCGTGAATCCGCACGGCGAGGTCGTGATCGATGTGCTTGCCGAGAAGAGCGAGTTCCGGCTAGGCAAGGGGACCGGTGTACCGATCTTCACCGACGCCACCAATGGCAACGTGATCGAAGCCCCGATTAAAGATGTCTCGCGCGCAAAAGCCACCGTGAGTTGTCCGAACGGACAGACGATCGTACTCGGCGGTATGATCACCAAGGGCACCTCGGTCATGGAACGCAAGGTACCGTTTCTGGGCGATCTGCCGTTGCTCGGGCGGTTGTTCCGTTATGACTCGGAAACAATGGCACGCAAGGAACTGTTGATCTTCTTGACGCCACAGGTGATTTGCTCGCCGAACGACTCGGAGCAGCAAAAGGAAGTGGAAGTCGCCCGAACTCACTTCCCGATTCAGGACGCGATGCAACTTCACAGTCAACAACCAGGCCCTCCTGAGCCAATCCAACCGCCCGGCCCTCGCTTTCCTCGGGCTGAACGTCGCGAGATGCGCGTCAACCAACGAGCCGGCGCGTTTGTAAACTAGTGCCATCCTCGTCTCTTGCAACTTAGGCAAACGTAGAATAGGACGGAGCAGGCTAGCGAGGCACTTTGCCCAATTCGATTAAGGTTGATCGTTAACATCGCCGGTGCCTCTTGCGCGCTCGTAGTACGATCCGCGGAGAGTGGTCGAGATATCGGCTTGCCGGGTTCGCTTCAGCAAACCGGTCCACGATCTGTTTGAGATTAGGTAGATTGAATCACCATGTCAGGACGAGCTTTGCGGAGTTGTTCAATTCCGTCGCTGGTAACCTTTTTCAAACCACTGAGCGTCAGCTTCTTCAGCGATTTTGCAGCCGCCAACGCCTGCAAACCGGCATCGGTCACTTGAGCATTGCCGAGTTTGAACTCTTCCAACTTCGGCATCTGAGCCACCATGGGCATTGACTCATCGGTCACCGTAGGCGCATGCGAAGCGTCGAGTCGCCGGAGCGTGGCGATCTTGGCCGCGTGGGCGAGGCCGACCGGCGTGGCTTGATTGTCGAGCAACGACAACTCTTCGAGTGGTAGCGCGGAAAGTGCGGCGACCGCTTCGCCCGAACTCGCCTTGTCGGCGCTGCCAATGCCACAACGCTTGAGCCGCGTCAGGTTTTTCAGATGGGAGGCTCCCGCGTCGGTAAAGCGAGTATGCGCGAACCACAGTCGATCAGAAATCGAGACTTGCGAGATCGCTTGCAGCCCGGCGTCGTTCACCGGCGTGAAGTGGAGATTGACGTTCTCCAAGTGGCGCAGCCCTGTGAGGTGCGCAAATCCTTTGCCGGTGACTTGCGTCGACGCGAGACCCAGGTTGCGCAACTCGGACAGTCCGGCGAGATGCCGCAGGGCGTCGTCACTGACCGGGGTTAAGGTCAGATTCACTTCTCGCAATTCGGGCAGCGCGGCAATGTGCTGCAAGCCTGGGCCCTGAATCGCACAGTTCGCCAGATTGATTCTTTGCAGGGTCGAGACGCCCGCGAGCCGCTGGAGCCAATCATCGGTCACCTGTTCGTTTCGCCCTCCCTTGCCTTTGAGCGGATTGTTGCCGTTGTAGAGATCAATCGCGGCGGGGATGTCGAAGATCTCGGCCCCCGTGTCATTCGTCGCCAAATAGAGCCACTGCGGGGCACTGGGGACGCAGATCAGCTTGCCGCCAACTTGTTGCACGTCCGCTTCCAACGCTTGTGTCTTGCGCCATGCCTTCGCGGCACGCTCGATACTGGGCGCTAACGCGACGACCTTCTCTTTAAGTTGCAGGTCCGACAACTTGGCGATCAGCGCGGAGCGGTCGCTCGACTCGCGGGTCGAAAGAATCTGGGTCAGGAGAGCCTGATCGGCGTCGGCGGTTGTCCGGAGCGCCAGTACGCGATCAAGATACTGGGTCACCTGGGGATCAAGTCCTTCGAATCCGGCCGCCGAGAGGGGCTGCCCTAGAGCCAGTCGCATCGCGTTGTGAGCCAGATAGCGACCGTGATTCTTGGTGAGATGAATGTCGTCTCGATACAGTTCGGATAGGTCTTTGAATGGAGCTTGATTCGCCGCAATGTCTTCGGCGATCTTGGCCAACAGGTTCTGCGCCATCGTCTGTCGAATCTCACGCTGCGGATACAGTCGGCGTAGCTCGGCGATTAAGGCACGCAAATAACCGGGGCTATGCGTCATCTGGTCGGGCGAGGCACTGCTGCTGAACTCGTCGGCACGTTTGGCGTGGAACGCCCAGCCCGAATGAATGACGAAGACCGCCTGGGGTTGCAACTTCATCCAGGCCGAGATCGTTTCGACATCTTGTGCCAAAGTCGAGCCATAGTGCGGCTGTACCGACACGACGTCGTATTGCTTCTCTCGCAGGGCCGCTGGCCAGAGAATCGACTCTTTCACGCACGGCTTCTCGGGATGGGCGTGAATGTACGGCAAGTTCACGCCACAATCGACGTGCCATTGCACATCGCCTGTGAGCAGAGAGGGAACCGTGTCCCACGTTAACGAGTTGCCGATCAAGTAATAGCGCGACGCGCTCGGCTCTTTGGCATGCGCCGCGACGCACGTAGCGAGAATCAAGATCAGCAGCAAGTGCCAGATTTTCAGAGGACGTTTCACGGCGTGTCTTTCGTGGTTAAGGAATGTCAATCATCGGCCACGCGCTTCGCAGGCCTTAAAGGTCAACCGTGCGATACAAGAACGAGTCGGAACTTAGCAGCGAAATGACGAGAGCCTTCATGCTTCCGCCGCTTGTTTCATAGGCGCGATTCGCCTCTTGCAGCGTCTTTGCGTCGCGGACCGTTTCGTTACGTCCCAAGAAGTAGCGAAACGCATAACGCACAAAAACTTCTTGCACCCGTTTTGAGTTTGCAAGCCGTTGAATCAACTCGACGGGATGGGCCACCGGACCGTCGACCGTCTGGTCGCCGATGTCGACGACCGCTCCCGAGACATCCACCGGACGATTCTGCTCCTTGAGGCGATAGCGGCCAAAGTGATCGAAAGCCTCGAACGACATGCCAAGCGGATTCATCTGCTGATGGCATTTCCAGCAATAGGCGTCTTTGCGAATAACCTCGAAACGCTCGCGCAGCGTCTTCGCCTCATCGGGCGGGACAACTGCACAAACCGAAATCGGCAGGTCAGGCACCGTGCCTCCGAGCAGATGCTCCAGAATCCATTTGCCGCGACGGACCGGATCGTTATCGAAATTGCCCGAGTGGGCAATCAGCCACGAGGGCTGCGTGAGGATGCCAGCACGTTCTTCGGCCGAGAGGGCAATCAGCCCCGCCTGCCATTTGAAATCGTCGGGCAAGTTGTAAATGCGCTGCCCGCGTGGCAAGTCGCTGTCATCAGAAATATAGGTTTCAGTCGTGGTCAACAATCGCCGCAGCACTTCTCTGTCGTCGGCCACGATCGTCTCAATCAAGCGTTGCGTGTCACGCACCAAGTTGCTGGCGTTAAAGTCGACATCGGCCGGTGGTTCTTTGAAAACGGCGGTTGCCTTGCGATAGTCGAAATACTCATCAAAAAAGTTGAGCAGCCGAGCATTGGGACGCGTTGTGCTCAACAGTTTGTCTACGAGGGCAGCCACTTCTTCGCGCGTGGCGAGTTCTACTTTCACCCGAGCGTCGTAGATCGCCTGGGGCGGGTGGCTATCGAACAACGTCTGATGGAGTGCGCCGAGAATCTCGTGCTTGGTCAACCGTCGTCGGCCATGCTCATCGAGCGGACCGGCTCCGAGCTCCAAACGATAAATCGCCTCGGGCATCAACAGCGGCACGGTCACCGCAGATCGGCCGGCTTGTAATCGGCCGTGCGATGCATTCACCTGATCGTAAAGCTGACGGATGCGGGTGAGTTCCTCGGCGGTCGCACTGCGAGTGATGGCCCAATTGAACGCCCAATTCACGCTTTGAGCGAACTGTTCGGGCGTTGGCTCCCGCTCAGGATTCAGAATTGGCAAGAACCATGTCGCGGGCTGTTTGCCTGGAAGGGGGCGAAGTTTGCTGTCGTGCAACTCCACCGGCGACCAAACTTCGACGACTTGTTGAGCATTCCGCAATACAATCTCGGCGGCCGACTCATCAACCGTATACAGCGCACTGTAGTCGGCGATTTGCTGACCGGGGACCATCGAGAAGGCTTGAATGCCGCCGCCATTTCGCACGGCATACGCTGCCGGTCGTTGACGCCAAATCCGCACGCCCGTAGCCGGAGCGGGGTGTGGCTGTCCAGTGAATAAGGCCGCGTGCGGGACGTAGTTCCCATAATTGGGCCAATCGAGCTTGTTGTTCACATATTGTCCGCCAGTTCGCAACGAGGCGGCGATCGAAGTGACGACCCGTTGTCGCTCTTCGATTGTCGGTTGAGGACTCTCCTTCGGCGGCATTTGGCGGAGCTGCAACTGCTCGCGGATCGACGACCATACCTGGGGCTTGGCGTCTTTGAACTCTTTGAGCGATTGAATCGACAGGCCGCCCTCTTTCGTTTCCTGGTTGTGACAGTCGGCGCAGTAACGATGCAGGAGCGCCGTCACCTCGTCGGCCAACGCGAATGAACCGATCAACTGCAGGATCAACACGCACAAGCAAACAACAAGCGACCTCATGGCGTCTCCTTCGGACGGAGGACGAACCGCAGGCCGAGATAATTTTCCGTCGTATTTTCCCGTGATCGGAATGTGAACTGTCCACGAAATGCGGAACGACAATAGGACGCGGTACTCAACCAGCTACCGCCTTTGCAAATCCAACCGGCCCGATCGTCGAATTTCTCCGATGGCGTTCGTTGCGGGTGATATGGAGTCGCCGTTAGCTCGGCCAAGTTGCCGTGCATGTCGTGCAATCCCCAGGCGTTCGGCGGATAGCTACCGACCGGCGCCATGGTCACGAATCGATCGCACCATGTCTTGTGGGCGTAAGTAAACAAGCCCGTCTGACGATCGCCGAGAAACGGTTTCGACTTCATGCTCTTGCCGACCTCACCGACGACGTCCCCTTCACGCAACATGCGGTCGGCAAAATTACCATGCAAGGCGAGCTCGGCCGGGTCGTCGCCAAACGAGTAGGCGGTCTTCGTGCCGGCTCGGACGGCATATTCCCATTCGGCTTCGGTCGGCAAGGCATACTGCCATCCGCTGGGGGCCAACTCGTTGAGCTTGGTAAGTAGTGTCGCCGGAAAGTCGCTGCGAAACTTGTTCAACGGCTGGAGCTTGTGATCGCCTGTGGCCAAGTAGACCCCGGCCTGCTTGGTCAACGCTTTGAGTTCACTGCGTGTGAACTCGAACTTGCTCGCCCAATAGCCGTGAGAGAACGTGACTTGGCTTGGGACTTCATCCTCTTGGCGACCAATCTCGTTCGGCTCACTTCCAATGGTGATACAGCCCGGCGGACACCAGCAGAAGACCATGCCGATGTCGTTGATCCACTCGTCTCCGGCATTCTGCCCCGGCTTGCAAACATTCGCTGGGGCAATCGCTTGTGACGTGGGCATGGCCAACACCGCGAGATCAGCGACAGTTGACACCTGTGTCGAGCTGACTTGAGCCAGTACCTCGCTCAACGGCTGCGTGGAATCTGTGGCTGCGATCAATCGCTTGGCCAACGGTGAAAGCCCGTCCTTGGCGGGTTCAATCACCTCCCCAAACGGCGCGGCAAAGATCACGAGGCTTTCGTTCGAGACTCTGGCCGGTTTGACAAGCCCACGAGGAGCGTCAGGTGCGCGAGGCGGATAAGCGTAGCAACCATCGACGACCAGCACATTGAGCGCGCTGCCGCCGTCGCGCACGAGTCGATCCATCAGCGACGAGATGCCGGTCTGGGAATTGCTGACGGCTTGAACCGACGTCCCGTTGCCATCGATGGGCAATAATGCATTGTCGGCGGTTGGGTCGTCCGCCTTCTTGTTCGGCAACGAATAGCCCGAGAAGTAAACGAGTGCCGTTCCTCGTGTCGGAATGGATCGCGCGAAGGTATCAAACGCCGTGCGAAGCTTCTCACCGGTGAGATTCTCAAGCTGCGTGACTACGAAGCCGCGTTTCCTCAACGCTTCGCCCACGGCGCGACTATCGTGCGGTGGCGAGACCAGCTCGGCCTTGGGATACTGGCTGTTGCCGATCACGAGTGCATGACGATGCTCGGCGCGAGCGAATGTCGTTATCACGATCAGCAGGCAACAAGCGTGCAGCAGTCGGCTCATGTTAGCAATTCAGCCAAAGGGCCGGCCTGTTCGATCGCGCCTTCGAGAATCGGGTCTTTCATGCCGAAATGATCGACCGGGGCACCGGCAGCATGCAGCAACGTTGTATAAAATCGCGCCACGGTCCCATGCCCCTTCGTTCCGTACTTCGGCACGTTGACATAACGATCGCCCGTCTTGAGGCGTCCGCCCAAGTTGCCGAGCAACAGCATCGGCCATTCGTAGCAGGTCGAATGATGGTTCTCGGCACTGTCGCTGAGATAGACCAGCAGCGTGTTGTCCATCATCGAGCCATTCCCTTCTGGAACCGCCTGCAATTGGTCGACGAGCTTGGCAAGCAACTCCATGTGAAATTGCCGCGTCTTGAGCTCCATCTGCTCGGCCCCTGCGACCGACCGATGACCGATGTTGTGCTTGTCGACGTTGATGCCCAGGCCCTTGAACGTGACCTCGAAGTTCGGCGAGCCCGCGCCGGACGCGAGCGTGACGGTGTTAGTTAATCCGGTAATGAGCGCTGTTGCGGCGATCTCGACGTGCGCCTCGAGTCGTTTCGTCTCCAACTCCGAGAGATAGACTTCATCGCGTCGAGCGGGAATGAGTTGCGCGTCAATCTCGCTGAGTCGAGCGTGCCGCTTGCTAATTGAGGCAAACGCATCAGCAAAACGTTGAAGTTTTTGCGACTCTTCGTCCGGAAGCTGACGTTCGAGGCGGTGAATGTCGTCCGTCATAAAGTCGAGAAGCATCGTTTGTGCGCCGACCTCGGCTTTCGTGTTACCGCCGAGAATCCTGCCAAACAACATGTTGTATGCCAGGGCCGGATCTTGATAGTGGGGAATCTTTTGATTCGGGCCCGATGCCGAGCAGCAGTAGATGATGTTGGGCTTGCCATTGCTGGCGATGCCGAGCGCCACATGCCGAAAGATGCCCGGATTGGCTCGCGCCAGAGCCGCGTCGATGGTGATGTCCTTTGCGCCGGAACTATTCGAGTAAGCACCGAGTGCGCCGAAGTCATTGGAATGTCCCCCGCCACACACCCGGCCTGAGAGACCTTGCAGGATCGTCAACCGTTTTAGATGGCGAGCGAGTGGCGCGAGCGGCTCCGGCAAGCTGTGTCCCGGTGCCGACAATTTCAGATCGACGAGCGTCTCCTCGCCACTTTGCTTCGAGACGCCCGGGTTGCGCATGTTGGGAATCTCATTGCGTACAATTCCCACTGGCTGAATTTGACCCGCAGGAAGCCCGTTCCCTTCGAGCAGGAATACGAACCGCATCGGCTTCGGTCCGCCGTTCGCCTCGGCTTGCAGGCGCGCGATCAACGGACTCAACAGGGGTGCTGCCACGCCCATGGAGAGCGATTTTAAGAGTGATCGGCGATGCACCGTGAGTTCCTTTTCGAGGAGAATCCGCACAATAACCGGCAGCAGTCATCATAAGCTGAGTAGGGACCGCAGTAAATTCACCCACAGGATATGGCGACTTCTCAATTCGCACCGGTTTGAGTGACAACGTGGTAGCCCGACATCTTCCAGATGGGTTGAGCCCGGAACGGATCCAGGCTCGTGACGGCCGCCATTTTTTTGAACTCGCTAGTGCAGCATTTGTTCTGTAAATGAGTTTGGTCTGCGACCAGCGTAGTGGTGGGAACGCAGCGAACGTATCGATGGAATCAACGGCATGATGCCCGCTATTACCACCGTGATGTATGCCTGGAGAAACGATGTTGGCTCAAACATGAATGCAATCTTCCAAAATAGCCGCCTGGTTCAAAAGGCACACGCAGGGTTAGATTAACGTTGCGAAGCCGCCGAATCGCGTTTTCTCCGCAATCGGGCAGGGCAACCAATCGCCGCATTAACTGAGATGAGTAGCTGACACTACGCTACCGACTTGCTTCACGTACCGGTATGATCTCGTGATCGGCAGCCCTTCTTCGATCACTCGATTCTGACCCCATGCCCACGTTGCACGAAGCTCTAGAAATCGCCATGGCCCAACATCGGGCTGGCAAGCTCGATATCGCGGCCGAGATGTACCGCCAGATCGCGACCCAAGTGCCACAACATGCCGACGCGTGGCACTTGCTCGGGGTTATCGCGCAGCAGAAAGGCGATCTGCCGAAGTCGCTCGAGTTGATCGATCGGGCGATCGGCATCCAAGCCAATGTCGCGGCGTACTACTCGAACCGCGGCGAGACCCTGCGGGCCATGGGGCGCTTGACCGATGCCGAGCAGTCGTTGCGACGGGCGATCGAACTTGAGCCGAACTTTGCCGACGCGTGGAATAACCTCGGCCTGGTGCTCCAGGGGTTGGGTCGCACCCAAGATTCGATCGATGCATTTGAACGCTCACTCGCCCTGCGGCCCGATTCGCCCGAGGTGCTCTGCAACCGGGGCTTGATGATGCAGAAGACCGGCGAGCCCCAGCGGGCGCTGGCCGACTTTCAACGGGCCCTGCAAATTCGGCCGAACTATGCCCAGGGACTGAACAACCTCGGCGGGTTGCTGCAAGAGCAGGGACAGTTCACGTTGGCCCGGCAGGCGTACGAAGAGTCGATTCGGCACTTCCCCACGTTCGCCGACGCACTCAACAATCTCGGTTTGTTGCTGATGGCGAGTGGGCATCAGGAAGAGGCGGCGGCGCAATTTCGCCGCGCGGTCGAACTCGCGCCAGCTACGCCCAGCGGGTTCTCGAATCTCTGCTTGAACGAACAGTATCGGCCGGGTGCCACGCTGGCCGGACTCGCCGCCGTGCATCGCGAATGGGACGAACTCTTCGGCATTCCGCAGCGAGCCACGTGGCGGCCACACACGAATGTCCGTGACGAGCACCGCGTCATTCGGCTGGGTTTTGTCTCGGCCGACATGTACACGCATCCGATCGCGGCACTCGTTATCAAGGTGTTCGAGCGGCTCGATCGCCGGAAGTTCCACGTCGTCGTGTATTCCAATCGCGCGGCTAAGGACGAGGTCACCGCCCGGCTGCTACCCAAGATCGACGAGTGGCGTGACATCGCCGGCAAGCAAGACGCCGAAGTCGCCGAGCAGATTCGCGGCGACGCGATCGATATGCTTTTCGATCTCTCGGGCCACACCGCCGGTCATCGGCTCACGGTGTTTGCCCGCAAGCCCGCCCCGATTCAGATCAGCTGGATGGGCTATGTCGGCACCACCGGGTTGACCGCGATGGACTATCTGTTCACCGATGTCGGCATGGTCCCCGTCGGCGTCGAGCAGTATTACTCGGAACAGATCGTCCGCCTGCCGCGCGGCGCGGCGTGTTACACGCTGCCCGATCCGCTGCCCGACATCGCTCCGCCGCCGTTACTCAAGCGCGGCGCGATCACCTACGGCAGCTTCAACAATCAAGCCAAGATCACGCCGCGCGTGATGCAGACATGGTGCGAGATTTTGCGGCGGGTGCCCGAATCGCGGTTGATCCTCAAGTTTCGCGGACTCGACGACGCGGACGCCGGCAAGTACTTCCTGGGTCAAGTGGCCAACGCCGGAGTCGATCCGCGGCGGGTCGAGCTGCGTGGGCCGTCGCCGATTAAAGAGTTGTTGCAGCAGTACAGCGAGATCGACGTGGCGCTCGATCCGTTTCCAGACACCGGCGGCACGACGAGCATGCTGACCCTGGCGATGGGCGTGCCGGTGATCACGTGCCCCGGCGAAACGGTTGCTAGTCGGCAGACTTACTCGGTGCTGAAAACGTTGGACTTCACCGACACCGTGACTGCCACGCTCGACGAATATGTCGCACTCGCCGTGCAACTCGCGAAAGAACCCACACGATTGAGCACGTGGCGTACGCTGCTGCGTGAGCGGGTCAAGAGTTCCACCTTCTTCGACATCGACGCTTGGATCCCGACGTTTGAAGCAACGCTCGTCGAGCTTTGGCAACGCTGGTGCCGCTCATAGAAACCATCACGCGCCATGAAGTGGCGGTTGGCTCTCCACCGTTGAACCGGCATGACGATCACGAGTGGGTCCTGCCAGCAACGACGGCTCGACATGCTCGGCCACCTCGCGTTGCCACGATTCGACCCAAGCACGCCAGCGCAGCGGTGCCGCGGCAAACACCAATCGCTGGCGATCCAGCGTCGGCAAACTGCTCGGCGACGATGGCGACACCAACGGTCCGCCACGGCCGTCGTCACGCAAGTGATACAGCACTACGCGGTCGTCACCATTGTCGGGCCACACGACGAGCCCATCGTCAAACAGATCGTACTCGGGTTGCATCGGCTCGAAACAAGTCTCGATCTGTTCGTGCAACAGCTCGACGCCGCAGAGTTTGAACCAACCGGTGAGCGCGGTTCGTAGCGGCCGCGATTGCTCGGGCGGCAGCGCGTCGAACCACGCAGGACGCGTGAGTCGAGCGGTCAGCCAGCCGTGCTTTTCCTGCAGCGTGATCGCCAACGGTTCGTCGCATGGCGCTGCGCCGCGCATGGCGAGCCGAATGTTGTTGTGTCCCAAATGCACGTCGGTCACCCGCAACTCGCGTCCGCGCCAGTGCGGGCTCAGTTCGACGAGCGCGATCAAGTCCCGTTCGACAAACCGCCACAAGGCGACACTCACCTCGTGCAGCTTGTCCTGATAAGCACGCGGACCGACCCATGAGCCGGTCGCTTGAGCTTTGCGATCAGCACGTCGCAGGCGTTGAAACAACTTGGGGATCGTACCCGAGTGAAAGCCGGGACGCAACAAGCCAACGACGCTCTCGCCATGATGCCCGACTGGCGTCGGTCGCAAGGTCAAGGAACGGTTAGCCGCGTAGAGCCGCCAGTTCTCTTTGAGCTCCCAGATCAAGAAGCCGAAGACACCGGGAATGAGCCAAATTGTCGACCACACGAGCGTGTTGGCATACGTGCCGCCGAGCAGCGGCGCGAGTTGAGCCACAAAGAACGGGCCCAACGGCAGGATGAGCTTGTGCGACACCGTGACCACAGGAAAGTGTTTGACCGGGTTGATCTGCGGCTCGACCAACAGCGTCACACAGAAGCGGATGAAGTAGTTGACAAAGAACCACACGAAACCAAGGACCGCCTTGACGCCTGTGGCCACGTCGCTTTCGCCGGTGCGGAAACGCAGCAATTCATCGACCGTGTACAGAAAGCGTTCGATCGTTTCCAGCACTTGATGGAAGAAGTCGACGATCGCATGCAGCAAGCCCGCGAGAATCTTGATGCGAAATTGATTCCACGACCGCACGGCCCAATCCATCAGCCGCTCGTCGAGCATCCGGCCCCAGCGCGAGTTGACGAGCAAATTTGCGGCCAGAAACATGGCGAACGCGGTCGACCATTGCACGAGCTGTCGTTGTGCCAGCGACGTCACGAGCGCGACCATCCCGCCGAGCGCCGCGGGCTTGAGGCCAAAGCGAAACGACTGTCGGAACCACTCGCTTTGCACGATCTGCTGCACGAGCGGCGAGCGAATGATCCGTAGCGGCACGGCGACCAACGGTTGGTAGAAGACTTGATACGCACCGCGCAGCGCTTCGACCACACCACGCCGGAAGCCCGTGTGATAGAGCATCAGCAAGAACGTGCCGAAGAGAATGACCGTCTCGATCGTCCGCAAATGAATACTCTTACTTGTCACCCACTCGACCGTCGCGGAACCGATCGCGCCCGTTAGTAATCCAAACGACGGAGGCGGCGGCTCATTGCTAATCCACGATATCGGCGCGTGCAGCACATGCTGAAAGAACTCGAGCACCATGAACGCTCCGCCGTACGGCAGCGCGACATACTTGGTCAACCAGCGACCACCGGGCGTGCCGAAGGCCAGCGAGCTGAGCGACTGCGGCCAGCGGAGATAAACTTCGCCGGGGCGATAGACGCCTTCGAGCGACTCGCCCAGTTTGCGATCGGCGCGAAGCAGTTGATCGCCGCGAAACAACTCACCGACGTTGGGCACATCGCGGAGCTTGAGCTGGTTGCGCGAGACCGCGTCCCGCAACTCGCCGATGGTCAAATAGCCGCGTTCGACCACGCGATCGAGCAGCTCTTCGATCAGCTTGCGCCGGGCGATCTGCTCGGGCGGGTTACTCGCCACAAGGCCCACGTCGTCGAGCGCCGCCTCGAATCGAGGGCGGAATGACGTCCGCAGACGCAGCTCGGCCTGTTCCCGCGCCTGGCGCAGCAACGTCGAAAGCTGATCGCGATGGATCGTGGCCATGCGCACCGTGCCGAGTCGGTGGATCGCCGCGAGCAGGTGCTTCGACATTAGCACGTCGCGTTGACTCGGCAGCGGACGACGGATGGGGCCTTGGCAACGATTCAACAGCCAGCGCATTGTGTCGAGCGTGAACACGCCGCGCTCGTGATCGACGCACACCTTCTGCAGATCGTAAAGAAACCGTGCCTCGGCGGTCCAAATCCCTGACGCCGCGTTGGGAAGCAACTCGTGCAGGAGTTGCGCCCAGGTTTCGACGTCGCGCGACGGTAAGTCGAGCGCTCGCGCCAACCGCTCGGCCAGTTGTCCGATATCGACTCGCGCCGCATCGCGTGCCGCCCGGGCCAATTTGGGTCCGATCACAAATGCCGCGCGCCAGCGAAACATCGCCGAGCGAACATCGTTGCCGTTGCTCCGCGCTCGGTCCGCTCGCTCCATGATCCGGCAATAGACGCGTTCCGACTGCTTCCGCGGATGCGACTGGGACGCGGTTCGAGCGTCGGTCGGCGCTTCGTCATCTTCGACCGTGCGCTCGCTGGGGTCAGGACTGCCGAGCGGCCGCGTCGCTGCGAACCAGTGATCGGCGTTCCAATCGGCTTTGACCAGCGACTCGACTTGTTGCTTGTGAATGAGCGAGGGGAAGTAGTCGTCGAGCAGCCGCGGAGCGAAGAACCGCAGTTCAAGAAAGACCGCCACGAACTCGATGTAGGTCGACAAATCGATAACCGGCGGCAGCAGCATGTCCTCTTGCCGCAAGACCGCCCGAACCTCGTCGAACTCGACCGAACCGATGGCCGCGATGCGATCGCGTACGCTGTCGGAGGTGAGCTTGCCACTGGCCACGAGCCGATCGAGTTCCACATGCACCCGGGCGTGAAACAGCAGCCGCCAATACTTGACCAACGCTCGCGGGCGGGTCATCGCAGACAGTTGCTCGGCCTCGGGGCGTTGGAGCAGAATCACGGTCTCGGGCAGCGTCGCGGCTGGTTCGAGACCAAGTTCGGAACGCTCGACGATCTGCAACAAGGCATCGCGATCGATGACATACGACTTACGATGCGGGATCCGCAGCAGATCATCGATGCGGCGATGCTGCTTAATCACCCGCCGCAAGATACGCGCGGGCACGAGGAACGCGCCCGGATCGGCGCTCGTCACCGCCGCGGCGAGTTCGTCGTTCGTCAGTCCCCACACGATCGTGGCATCCATAGACAGTCCTAGTTCAACCCCAGCATCTGACCGAAGTCTAGGACGTATGTTGCGAACTGGCAACGCGTGCAAGCCTACAACCGTTCCAGACGGCATGACCGGCGGTGATGGCTGCCGCCGCTGAATGAGCAGCTACATGCCGGTGACAGAAGAGCGAAAACCCTGGCGTGGGCAGATGGACGAGCCAAATGCCCAGCGCCGAGGGCTCTCCTGGCCAGGCGGTAGCCAGAGAGATCGAGTCGACGCTGAGGCGCCGTTTATGAGTTTTCGCGTGGGAAGCAATCGCGGTCGTGAACGAGAACTGCGCGCGGTATGTCCCGCGGCGAACAGTTAACTCATGCGGTAGGGCAACCCGCATGCCAAGGCGTGTTTACGCCCAGAGAGCCAATCCCGCTAGCAGTCGCGGATTGATCGTAAAATGTTGAGCACAGACATCTTACGGAACGGATCGGCGGCGATTGAAGAATGCCACGCACCCGGAGCAAGTTACCCGGTACGTCGCGCGGTTAAGCGAACGCTGCCCCAGACTTGAGCAGCGGAAGTGCCCTATAACGTTGCGGCCCCGAGCGCGGTTACAGTGCCCCAACTACTTAATCTTGATCGTGCTCGGGCCCTGTGAGAGCGGCGCAGCGGAGTTCTCGTCGTAGGCCGAGATCCGGCTTCCACGCGCTGGCGACATATCGAACGAGGAGCGGATCACGCCTGGACTTCCAGCCGGCGTCGGCTTCTTTGCCGCCGGGCCGAGTTGCGGTCCTCCGGCAGGCGAAGGTGCGAGCGTCGGAGCTTGACCGGACGTCGCCTCGCCGGACAGCGGCTTCGGCGCGAGCGAAGGTGACGAGCTACCGCTGGGACCGACCGAACGAATCGGCGCGGCGGTCGAAGTTGAGCTACGCACCGGCGCGGGCGTGGGGCCCGGTTCTTCGGTCGGCTGAGTCGGAGCCAGTGCCGGAGTCGGCGACGCGGGTTCAGGCGTCGGCGCAACCAAGGTCGGCGTCGCCGCAGTCGGCGCGGCCGGGGCTGGTGACGGAGAGGCGATCGGCGTGCCGAGTCCTGGCGTCAACGAGGTGATCGGTGCAGGCGTGACGGGCGATGAAATTACCGGTGCCGCCGGAGCGCTCGGCGTAGGACTAATAGACACTGACGGAGCGCCGATCGGCGACGGAGTTAATACCGGCGCGGTCGGAGTCTCGACGCGCGGTGTCTCCGCCATCGGCGAAGCGAGAGCCGGTGCGGCAACGGGGGCCGGCGTGGCACGTTTGCCGCGACGACTACTCACCTTGCTGCCACTGCTTGAGTCGTTCGAGTTCAACTCGGGCGATACCTCGTCAACCGGCACCGTGCGGCGAGTAGCCGATGTGTCGGGCAAGCTCGGCGGCGAGTCTTCGACGATCACCGCTCCGCCACGCGGCGCGGGGGGGCTGGCATCGGTGACCGGCTCGGAGGTGTCGAGCTCGGGAGCCATGAGTCGCGACGGAGCCGGGCCACGACGCGTCGAATCGAGCGGCGTTGGGATCGGTTCCGACTCGATCGTTGTCGGGTCGTTGGCCGGCGGTTCATCGTTGATTGTCGGATTGCTGATGCGAGCCGGCGCGGTATTCGAGCCACGTCCGGGGACCGAGAAACCAATGCCGCTGCGCGAGTTGCTCGGCATCGGACGCGGCGGATCAACCGGATCGTCGCTGACAACCGCGGCCGGGGCGTTGCTCAACGTGCGGCTTTGCGCCGGCGAGCGATTATTGAACGACGATCGGTTCGGATTCGCTCCGGGCTGATTGTTCATCACCGGGGCGGGTTTTGATTGAGTCGAACGCGGCGGTTCGTTGAAGTCGCCTTGCGATGGGATGCTGTCGTCGTCGCTCACAAACGAGCCCGCTTGCCGACGTTGCACGGGCATTTGACCTTGGACCGGTGGCGGGGGTGCGACGTTGTTGTCGACGTCGCGATGACTGAATCGCAGCGCCTCGCGGGCCGTGTAACGGACATTCTCCGACGGCTCGAGCCAACGGCTGCTCGCATCTTTGCCGTACGCAATGTCCGCCAGAATCTGCGCCACGACGTCATCATCGCAAGGCGATCGACCACATTGCGGACATTGATGTTGCGCTGCCGAGACGAGCGCTTGCACCGCGGCAAGTCGCCGCGCTTCGGAGCGATCGTTCAGCGCCGCGATCATTTCGCGTCGGGCGTCGGGGTGACAAAGACAAACGTTGCGGGCGATGCTGCTCAGCGAACTGGTCGCGCTTGTCGGCTGCGGACGATTGAAAAACGTGCGCGGGCCGCCGTCGTCGCTCGGCTCAATGAGCGGAGTGGTATTTGACTTCGTGGGTTGCTTGAAGTTGTTCGCCGCCTTGGGCATTGTCCGCGGCTTGTTCGAGTTCACCGGCGGCGCTTCGGGCTCGTTCTCGGGATCGGGCTCGTTGCTGGCGGCGCGACCGAAGGCGTTCTGAAAGAACGACCGGAACACGCCGGGCTTGTTGCCGCCTGCGTTCATGTTGCCGCCGCTGGTGCGTCCCTGATTTTGGGCCAACAGCGGCGCGGCGCAGATCGCTCCGCTCAGCGCAACCGAGGTCAGGGTGATCCATTTCTTCGAGCCGATCATAGGCGTCACACCTTGGTTTCGTTCCCGCAGACGCAGCCCGTCGTCAAACGCGACGGCAGTCCCGCCTGGGAACCATCTGATTCATTGATCGGCAAGCGTTCCTGGCATAATCAGCAGATTCATCATAACCCGCCCAAAAGGAGCCGCTGGCGCTGATAGCGAACGAGAACGACTACGGCCTTTGTCCCCGGTGCATTCCCGCATTCACACTAGAAGCATGGGCCCGAGTCGCTAGCAATGCGCTCGCTCGTCGCCGATAGCTGCCAACTGTGTCGACGATCCAGCACTCAATTCTTGCGCGCGTTGAGACGCTTCACATGCTCGGTCAGGCCACGGCCGAGTTTGTCGATGTCGTCGCCGAAGTGGCGGGTAAAGAGCGCGACCCGATCGTCTTGGGTCAGCGTGGTGAGCGGACGAAGCGAGCTGCATTCGACCAGAAACGCGGCGAATTCTTTCTTGCGCGATTCGGCCAGGTAGTGGGTCAAGCCCCAGGTGCAAGCGTAACCGGTGGCCGAGAGCCCCTCGGCACCAGCGAGCGCCTCGATCACTTTGTCGACTTCGTTCTCGACCTTCTGCGGACCGACGCGCGCCGCCTGTGTGCCCCGGATCCCTTTGGTGATCGCCTCGAGCTCGCCCGATGCGGCGTACATCACTCGATTGAGCGATCCAAGCCGCAGGTCGTTCACCTTACCCACGCCCATCCAGCGCACGTCCGAAGTCACTTGAGTCGGCGCGAAGTACTCGGCGAGCCCTTCGCTGATCCAGATCGGCCACGGCGACAATCGCTGCTGCACGCCAATGTTCGCGAGTACCTGATGCACGCCCTCGTGCGCCACGGTCGAGATCGCTTCGCGCATCGCGATCTCGGGCGCTACTTGGCTCAACCGCGAATGCTCGTACATCGTGACCCGATTGTCGAGCATGTTGTAATACGCGACCACGCCGCTGGGCATCCGCCGATACTTCTGGAACTGGTCGTCGGTGGCAAACATCAGCACCACGAGCAGCGTGTCGGGATCGTGGACCTCGATCTTCATCCGTTTGAAGTAATCGAACAACGGCGCGTACATCGTTTCGAGAATGCGGCTCGTGCCGATGTAAAATTTCTCGCTGGTGTTGTAGACGTACACAAAGCGATTCGTGTTCCGCACCTGGAAGCCAGGAAACTCGGCCTTGAGCACATCAATCAACTGCTTCTTGTCGAGAAACGCAAACGTGCGATCCGTGTGGACCAAGTCGGCCGGCTTGAGCAGTTGAATCTGATTGTCGCCGCCGATGACCGCTGCTTCGTTGCCATTGCTTCCCAGGAACCGAGCCACGGTCGGTCCCAACTGGGGATGCTTGAACTGCACGTTGAACGTCTCAGCCTGCGTCGCTTCCGAGCGAACCGACCGCGGGGCGACTTGCGCTGCAGCCGAGTTCACCAATACGGCGAGACAAAGCAGCGACGTTAGCGCCACGACTCGGCGACGATCAACATCAGCAGTGCGAAGGAAATTCATGAGCGTCTCTTTTCTCTTTCACGTCACGGCGAGCGGAGCAACGCATCGCGAGCGGCCAAAGCTGCTTTGCGCGTGGGGAATGTGTTGACCGTAAACTTCGACGTCCCCGCCTGAGCCTGTAGTTGCTTCACCGCTGCTGCGGAAAACGTGACATACACCGTGCTTTGCAGGCTGCTCTGGACCACACAGACATAGTGCGTCAGCGTTTCGACCGGATCGACGTACGGCAGCGCGGTCAGGTGCTTGGCCAAATCCCGCTCGAGCGCCGGCACGTCGTCGCCGAAATGCTTTTGGAACATCTTCTCGGCTTGGTCCGAAGTGAGCGAAACGAGCGACGGTTGGTTAACGACCTCGCGCAGAAAGCCGGCGAACTTTTCCTTACGACGCTCGGCCAGAAAATGGGTCAGTCCCCAGGCGAACGCATAACCGGTAGAAGTCAACCGCTCGGCTTTGATCGTTTCGGTCGACACTTGGCCCGGCTTGACTTGCTTGCCGTTCGCTTTGAGATAACCGTCGATCTCTTTCATCCGCAGATCGTTGACAATGCCCACCCCTTTCCACCGCACCCCTTTATCCACCGAAGTTGGCGAGAAGTACTCGGGCAAGCCCTCGCTGATCCACATCGGCCAATCCGACAGTCGCTGCTGAACACCGATGTTCGCAAAGATCTGGTGACAGCCCTCGTGTGCCACCACCGCCACGGCTTGTTTCACGGCCAACTCGGGCGACACGTCGACCAACCGCGACCGTTCGTACATGACGACTTGGTTGTTGATGCCGTTGTAATAGGCCAGGATTCCCGGCGACATTTGTCGATACGCTTGAAACTCGTCGTCGGTGCTGAACATCACGACGACCAACAGCGTGTCGGGCTCTTGCACCGGCACCTTGAGCCGCTTCCAGTATTCAAACATCGGCGGGTACATCGTCTCCAAGATGCGGCTCGTTCCCTGATAGAACAACTCGCTCGTGTTGTAGACGTACATGAACCGCTTGGTTGTGCGAATTTTGAACTTCGGAAACTTCTCGGTCATTTCCTGAGTCAGTTCCTCTTTCGTCGCGCCGACAAACGGGCGATCTGTGGTCGATGCATCGCGGGTGAGAACCGAGGTCAAGCGACCGTTTGGTAACTTGGCGATCGTGCGGTCGCCCGCTTCGACCAGCACTTTGCCCACGACGAGCTTGCCGCGGGTGTCGGTCACCATCACGCGCCGATCGTTGCCCGGCCGTGGATTCGGATCGCGCGGAATCACGAGTCCTTCTTCTTCGGCGCGAACTTTCGGCACGTTCGGATCTTGGGCCGACGTCGCCGTGCCGCCGAATTGTGCCCCAGCGTGATTGACATGCACGATCGATACGACGATCAATCCTGCCCAAACGAGCCGCGACCGGCATTGCATAGCCGTTCCCCTTGATAACGCGGTAAGAAAAGCGAGATCGGAACCGATCGCTTCAGGCTATCCGATGACCGCGCGAGGTCCAAAAGATTTCTAACAATTTATGACCAAATTGGGGCAACGCGGGCCGACAATTGAACTACGGCCAAAAACTGTCCCGGCTGGAGCGATTGTGCCGCGGCGTGCACAACGCGCACGGGCTCAGGAATTCGGCGAATCGGGCTGTTTCACGAGGACTTCTTGCCACAGGCGTCGGCAATCGCGCAGCCGCTCGCACAGCTTGTGCAGCCGTGCCCCGTGGCATTTTCGGTGCCGCAGTCGGGACCGCAACCGGCGGTCAGCGTGTCGGCGAACTGCGAGATTTGCGCCTGCGAGTCATACGCCTCGGCCAACGGCTGCGTGATCGCATCGAGCTCCACAGACGGGGTGCCCAGAAAATAGAAGACCAACGTGCGACCATCGAACAGCTGCTCGACTTCCATCAGCGGTGTCGTCACGCCAGCCTCGTCGAGCCGGGCACAACACGCTTCATACGCTGCCGCGCGATTCTTCTGCAGCCGCGCGTCGAGTAACTCGTCTTCCACGGTCATGCCCCGCAGCAAGTCGCCGTCGGCGAGGTCCCGTTGCTCAAATTCGGCCGGCGGAGCGAGCACTTCGCCCACCTCCAAGCCCCGGGGGGTGCGCACGACGACCCGGGAACCACGCGGATAGCGGGTCTGATCAATCGCGGCAAAGCGGCCGATCTGCCCCAGGGCACCGACACGCACGAGATGGAAACGGGCCATAAAAACAGCTCAGATGGGTAGCGTTCCTGCTATTGTTTCATGGATCGCGGCGCTTGCCAAGCACGCCGCATCCCCGGCGGTTTTCGACTTGTGATCCGAGGGAGATTGACCACAATGTGAGGTTCGCTGCCCCATTTCCATCGTCCCGAGCCTGGTTCGTCATGAGCACCGCCTGCGATCCGTCGACCGAAACCTCCGCCGCCCTCAAATGGCATGAACTGGCCGATCGCGTTTTGAACGGCTATCAACTCACGGCCGACGACGCGCTCTCGCTCTTAACCGCGCCGGACGACGAGTTGCTCGATATCATGTCGGCAGCGTATCGCATTCGCCGCCGCTATTGGGCCAATCGGGTGCAGCTCTACTTCTTGATGAACGCCAAGAGCGGACTGTGTCCTGAGGACTGTGGTTACTGCTCGCAGTCGAAAATCTCGGACGCCGAGATTCCTCAGTACAACATTCTGAGCCGCGACAAGCTGTTGGCCGGGGCCAAGCTCGCGGCCGAACGGCAGTCGAAATCGTACTGCATCGTGATCTCGTCGCGCAGCCCCAGCTAACGCTTGTTGAAAGCGATCGAGACCGTGGTGCCCGAGATCAAGCGGCAATATCAGCTCGAGGTCTGCACATCGCTCGGGCTGCTCACGCCGGACATGGTTCACCGACTGAAGGCGTGCGGCGTTGACAAGGTGAATCACAACCTCAACACGAGCGCCGGTTACTACGAGAAAATCTGCTCGACGCACACATATCAAGATCGCGTCGACACGCTCAACGCATTGCGCGCCGCGGGCATGGAACTCTGCTCGGGCGGGATCGTCGGCATGGGCGAATCACAAACCGACGTGGTCGACATGGCCCTGGCCGTGCGCACGTTGGGGGTCGAGTCGATTCCGGTCAACTTCTTGATCTCGATCGACGGCACGCCGCTGGCGCATCGCAGTGAGTTGACGCCACGTTATTGCTTGAAAGTGTTGGCGATGTTCCGCTTCGTCAATCCGACGCGCGAGTTGCGGATCTCGGGCGGACGTGAAGTCCATCTCCGCTCGCTGCAACCGCTCGGTTTGTATGCTGCGAACAGCATTTTCATCGGCGACTATTTGACGACCCAAGGGCAAGCGCCGGTCGAAGATTATCGCATGCTCGAAGATTTGGGCTTTGTCGTGGAGCAAGCCGACGCGATTGCGAAGTAACCGCGATCGTCTCGTCACCTCGAACGAGTCACCGCTCCAGCTTGGCCCGCAAGCGCGAAAAGCCACCGGCCAGCCACGGCAAGCGTCGTTCCAAGACTCGCAAGCCGCGAACGAAGTCGGACTTCTCGAAGCCCAACAGGTACAAGCCAAGTAGGATGCAGGCGATCCCTTGAATGCCGGGCAACACCAGCCCGACGACACCCAATGCGATCAAGGTGCCGCCGGCAAAGCGCTTGCCAATCCGCCAGATCGGTTTCACGGCTGAGACTTCACTTTCTCACTCACGCTTACCACCACAGACGGCGGTAGTAGTTGCGGATCGGCTGACCCGGCACATACAGCGGCCGAGCATACACGACCGGGGCCGAGTACGTGACCACCGGCGAGTAAGCAACCGTCGGGGCATAGTAGGTCGAGACCGGCACCGCAGTCACCGGCGAGTAAGTCGTCTGATAGACCGGGCTGTACGCCTGAGTCACCACGGGGCTGTAGGCTTGGGTCACGACCGGGCTGTAGGTCGTCGTGGGGCAATACGTTGCCGGAGCGACGTAAGCCGATGACGGCGGTGCGTAGTACGAAGTCGTCGAGGTGTAGGCTTGTTGCACCGGGTACGACTGCGGAGCGTAGTAATAAGTCGTGACCGGCACCGGAGCCGCGACCACCGGGCTATACGTTTGATAATAGAGTTGAGCCGACGCGACATCGGCAACGCTCAGCACGAGCCCGAGAACAACGGCTCCCAACAGCTTGACCATGAGTTCAACCCCCGCGGCATCAGGATGAAATGTGTGTGTGTGGCGGCGCGCCCGTGAGCACCGGCGAAGGTGCGTCAGGCGAGACTAATCGGAATTGTAGGTCATAACCCCGGGCCGAGCAATTATCTCGTCGCAAATCGTTAGGGCTATTCCGCTCGTTGCTCAAAGGCCACGCTCACCCTAATATGCCGTGTTGCAAAATGGAAACGCGGCCCTGGATTAGCCGTCAATCTTCGACTAGACCGTCCAGCTTAACCATTGACTGGGAAGTGACGCTCGCGATGTCCGACACTTGGTCTGATGACCGACTCGCCGCTCAGCACACGCCCGAGGCCATTGCGGCACGGGTCAGCGCCGCCACGCAGCACAGCTATCTGGGCGACGGCGTCCTGGGGGCGATCGACGGCACGGTCACGACGTTCGCGGTCGTCGCAGGCTCGGCCGGTGCCGAACTGTCGGCCGGTGTGGCAATCATCCTTGGCCTGGCCAACGTGTTTGCCGATGGCCTGAGCATGGCCGTGGGCAACTATCTGAGCACGCGGACCGAGCACGAACTGCTCGAATCGATGCGCCGCGATGAAGAAACGCACATCGCGCTGATCCCCGGCGGCGAACGCGAAGAGATTCGCCAGATCTTTGCCGGCAAAGGTTTCGACGGCGAGTTGCTGGACCGTGTGGTCGACGTCATCACCGGCGACGAGCGCCGCTGGGTCGATACGATGCTCACCGAAGAACATGGCTTGCGTCTACAATCGCCATCG
>JAEUIL010000403.1 GCA_016794255.1 Planctomycetaceae bacterium
TCGAGATACATGAACAACCGCGCGTCGAACAGACCATACTGTCGCGCAAGCTCGGTTCGAAGGATGCATGCTGAACCGGAGACCGAATCGACACGATGCGTGGTCGCTGGTAACTCAGCAAGTGGCTGGCGATAGCCGATCGGAAAGCCGAAGCCGAGATAATGGCTACGCGTGCCTAGCGTGTTGATCGTGTCACGCGGGGGATCGAGCAGCACGGTCGGCTGCACGCTCGCCAGCGACTCATCGGCGTCGAGAGCCACGATCAACGGTCGCAGCCAATTCAGATCGACGGTCACATCTTGATTGACGAGCGCCAGATACTTCACGCTCGGAAAACGCTCTGCAGCCCATTCCCACCCGCGATTGTTGCCCCCGGCAAACCCGAGATTCTCGGGCAACTCGAGCACTGCGACTTGCGGATGATTCTCGCGCAGCCACTCGACCGTGCCATCGTGCGAGGCGTTGTCGACCACGACGATCTGCGTCGTAAGTCCCGCCGAGTCAGCGCCCAACAAAGCTTCCAAACACCCCGGCAACAACGCTCGTCCGCGGTAAGCGACGATCAGGATGACGAGGTCAGGCGTTAGAGACATGGTGAATCAAGAGAACGCGGATGAACACAGATGAAGGGGATGAACAGGGATCAAGCCAAGTGCGGAGTGTGGAATTCGGAATGTGGAGTTGATCGGAATGAAATCAATTTCATTCTTAAGGTTGATCGCCTTTCGCTAATCAATCTTTTCCCATCCCCGTTCATCCCCTTCATCTGTGTTCATCCGTGTTCCCTTACCTACCCATGGCCCTTCATCTCCAACGCTCGCAGCCTGCCCTCCAGCAACGCCACTTCTTGGGCTAGCTTCGCGCTGCGACGGTATTGCCTTGAGAGTGCCACCGACACGAAGAATGAATACGTGTAGATCATCGTCAGCGCGATGAGCATCACGGCCGAGGGATAGCTCAAATGCCACGCTTCGGCGAAGGCCTTGAGCAAGCCGGGAAACAGGCCGCAGATGAGCAGCATCGCCGCGACCATAAGCCACGGCAGAGCGTAACGTTCACGCAGCTTGCGGGTTCGGGCCCAATGGATCGTGAGCAGGCTGCCGCTCACGCCAGCAATCAACATCAGCGTCTCAGCATTCATCGCCCGGTCACCTCTCGTTTACGAATCGACTCGACCATAATCGCCAACGTCACTTTGAGCATATAGTACACAGGCTTGTACGAGCGGATCGACGACACTCCCCCGCGTCGCTCGTGCATCGTGACCGGAATCTCGCCCACGCGCAGACCATGTCGCAAGCACCAGAACAACGACTCGGGCTCGGGATAATCCTCGGGATAACTCACGGCAAAGCTTTCCCAGGCCCGTGGTCCGGCGCAGCGCAGACCGCTGGTCGGATCGGTGATCGGCGCATGAGTGAGCAGCCGGATCAGGTTGATGAAGAAGCGAATGCCGACGCGCCGTAACGCGGTGGACTGAAAGCCGTCGCCGTTACCCAGGAACCGCGAGCCGATGCAGAGATCCAAGCTCTGGCGGTCGCACGCCTCGACCAACTGCACGAGCGCCTCGGGCGGATGTTGACCGTCGGCGTCGAACTGAATCACATACTCGAACCGATTGTGCTGCCGCGCGAATAGATAACCGGTCTGCACGGCCATGCCGATGCCCCAGTTGGTCGTGAGCGAGACGACATGCAGCGGCAGGCGACTGCTGAGCGCGAGCTGCTTAGCCACCTGCAACGTGCGATCGCGCGAGCCGTCGTTGACGATCAGCAACTCGAACCCGTCGGGCAACGATTGCAGCCGCTCGATGGTCGCGGCCAGTGCGGCTTCTTCGTTGTAGGCGGGGATCACGATCAAGCGACCCGTGCGCGGACGCGGCTCGCCGTTGCCATGCGAGATGCCGAGAGTTGCGTCGTGATGGCTGTTGATTAGCCCGCTCATTTGCCTTCAATCTTCAGCTTGCGTGCCCGTTCGAGATCGGCGTCGGCCTTGGCCTCGTCCTTGCGCACGCTGTAGATCGTCGCTCGATGGGTATACGCGGCCGAGTTGTTCGGTTCCAACTCGATCACCCGGCTGTAGTCGGCCAATGCCAAGTCAAACGCCTGCTGACTCAAATACGCGTTCGCGCGGTTGAAGTGATACGCGGCGGTGTTCGGCTGCAACGCAATCGCTTGAGTGAAGTCGGCGATTGCCTCGGGCAATTTCTGTTGCGCGTACTGTGCGGCGGCGCGACCGGCGAACCACTCGGGCTGTTTCTCGAGCGACAACGCGAGATCATACCGCTCGACGGCAGCCGCGTACTTGCTGGCCAAGTAGTACGTTTGTCCCGCTTTCGCCAGCAGTTTCGCGGCGGTCGCACGTCGCGCACTGGTCGCCTCGGCCATGGGAGCAGCTTTCTGGCCGATCAGCAGCGTCGGTGGAATCAAGAGCTCGATCGAGAGCGGCGTGGCCGTGGGATCTTTGGTCGGCCGCGCCCACTCGCCCATCAGCGGGACGGCTGCCAACAGCGAGTCCGAGTCGAGCGACAAGGCGAGTTCGGCATCGATGTTCACGGTCATCGTGTCACCCGCGACCAAGGCTCCCAGCAGATGAGCGACGTACAACGCCGCTTCGTCAGGTGCGCGGCGCAACGCATTCGTTGCCGCATCGAGCGCCGTGGCGGCATCGTTTTTCTCAATGGCCAGCAGTGCTCGCAGGTGTCGACCCAGGGGATCGTCCGAGGGCAACTGTCCTAAGCCGCGTTGAAGGTCCACCAAACCCAACTCGCGATTGCTCGTCATGGCAAGTGCCGCACCGCGCACCAGCAGCGCGCGGGGATCTGCGTTCTTCTCACGCAATGCGGTCGTGGCCTTACTCGCAGCGGTAAACCATTGTCCGCTCTGCAGCGCCTCGACGCCCGCGGTTGGTGTGGCGTCGCCCGTGGGGGTGGCGAGCAGTTCGATCAACCGTCGCGCGGCGTACCGCTCGGTCCAGACAATCGCCGGTGCCTTCCGCAGATCGTCGAGCGCTTCGGTCGTCCGTTTCAAACGCAAAGCGGCTGCGGCGCGAGTGGCGATCATGTAGGCCACCGGGTTCGGTTGGTTCATCGCCGCTTCGGCATCGGCGAGAGCCAGCGAGGCTTCGCCAAGGACGAGATACGCGATCGCCCGCAGGTTGAGCAGCCGGGTGTCCTGGGGAAACGCCGCCAGTAACTCGGTCAAGCGATCGACGGGCACCTGTTTGTCGGCGTCAGTTTGCGACTGATCGAGCAGCGCCGCCAAAGCCCACACACACCGGGCGTCGTGTCGTTCGGGATCGGCGTTGAGCGCCGCGCGGGCGTCGGTCTGAGCCGCGGTCCAATCGCTGAGTCGATAGTTGGCCAGAGCACGATACGACATCACCCGGGCAAAATCGCCGCCAGCGTTGCCAGCCGCCGCGAGCCATGTGTCGCAATCGTCTTTCGCCGCCGCGGAATCGTTCAACACCAGACCCAGTCGGGCGCGTTCACCCAACGCGATCAGATGCTTCGGGTCGGTCAACAGGAACTGGCTGTAGTCAGCGCGTGCTGCGGCATGTTGGCCCGAGAAATTTTTCGCTGCCGCCCGCACGAGCAACGCTTCGGAGCGCTTCGCATCGAGCGTGAGCACCCGATCCAAGTCAGCAATCGCCTCGCGATAATTCTTGGCGGCTAACCGAATCCGGCCGCGAATTTGCAACAGTTCGACGTTGTCGGGCGCTTCCTTGAGGGCGTTCGTCGCCACGCGCTCGGCCTCGGCTTGCTTGCCGATCGCGAACAACGCCTGACACCACGGCACGGCGTGGTCCAAGAGCGGAGCCTTGAGCAAGTCGGCCTGATGGAAGTCGCTCGCAGCTTGTGCGGCATGATTGAGTTGCAGATGAGCCAACCCGCGAGCCTGATACACCGGCGCCAGTCGATCGTTGAGCGCGAGTGCGGCGTCGAAGTCGGCGATGGCCTCGGCCGGGTGCTGCAAGCGAGCGTGACAGATGCCGCGCTGCGCGAGCACGCCCGCCTCCTTGGGTTGCAGGGCGAGCGACTGCGTGAAATCGGCGATCGCCTCGGCAAACTTGTTCGCCTGCTGTTGCAGTCGGCCCCGCTCGCGCCACGCCGTGGGCTGTTGCGGATTGGCGGCGATGGCCGCGTCAAAGTCTTCACGGGCATGCTCGACATCACCGGCCGCGAGAAAGAGTTGCCCGCGCTCGACGAGCACCTCGGCGGACTTCGGCGCGAGCTCGATCACTTTCGTCAACAAACTCAACGCTTGCGGTACGTTCCCTCGCTGCACCGCCGCGCGAGCCTCGAGCCGTAGTTGGTCGGGGGCCGGTGCGCGTGTGCAGCCGCAAACTGCGATCAGACAGAACAACGAAAGCGTTGGGAGGAAAAAGCGAACGGACATCGGAGGAAGTTTGGAATGCGGAGTGGCGGTTTGTTGATTATCGCAGATATTGCGGTCGATTCCGTTCAACAAGTCTGAAAAGTTGGTTAGGCGGGGGTTAGACGTGGTGGTTAGTTGGCAAGTTTTCCAAGCGTCCGGACGAGAGCAGGAGCGAGTAACCAGCGATCGGGCAGCGTCCCCGCGTTGCGCCGCGCGAACAGGTCGTTCACCTCAGGCGAATTCGTCACATCACTTGGCAACGGACGAAGCAGTTGAGCCGAGGCGTTCTGCGGGGCGACGATCGAGGGTTTCGCTGCGATACTGACCAGGAACTCATCGGGATTTAGCGAGTCTGTGCCGCGCGAAATTGTAGCCCGTCCGAAGCCAATGACCCGTTTGCCCAAGGTTCCCACCGTGGCATAAATCGGCACGAAGGTTTCCAATGTAGGGAACTCTCCAATGGCGTCCACATCGAAAGCGGCCGACGAAGTGCTCGGCTGGCTGGGTAATATCGCGGTGCCGATGGTCATCACCTCGTGCCGAATGATGCGCGTATCGGCAGCGTGGTTTGTCTTAGCGGTTGAGTTTATGCCACGCTCGACGGTCCATTGCTTCTCGTCCGCCGACATTGTCGCGTTGATCGCCGTCACCCGCATGAGCTCGTTCTGAACACGCACTAGAAACGGCGTTTGCGACGCGACGCCCCAGCCGAGAACTGCTCGCACCGTCAGCACGGTCGAATTCGCGTCGACGTTGTTCACCAGCGATGTGACCCCGAAAACGAGGCCTTGATCGGTTTCCAGGAGCCCTTCCTTTGTGATGACTTGATCCGCTGCTGACGACAACGCGGTCCAATAGTCGACGCTCAGCGCGAACGGGGCGAGGCCGTCGATCGTGGTCGGCAATCCGGTGTAAAGTTGCCGCGGGATCGCCGGTCCCACGGTCAATGCGGGCCGCGCGTCGGCGATGGCGGTCGCTCGTACGGTGACGCCAGCCTCGCGTTGATTCCAAAGAGCGTTCGGATCGGGTGTCCCGCCCGAGGCGAGTCCGCCACGACCGAAGACGAACGGCACCGGCGGCCCCGCGGAGCTGACACCAGATTCGTCGTCAGGTTCCTGGTCATTTTCATATAGGCGAGTGCGTCGCAGCCGGGCTAGAAACGATCGAGAAGTCGATACGTCGGCGACATCGACCGCTGTGAAATCGTTCCGCTTGTAATAATCGAACGTCATGCCGGAAACGATGGTCTGCTCGGTGAATAACGTGTTGGGATCACTAGCGGCGGTGGTGTCGTAGGTGCCGGCGACCAAATCGCCATACTGTTTGTTGTCGTCGCGGTTGAGTTGCAACGTGGGCCGAAACTGTGTGACGATTGGCAGTTGATTGCCGTCCGTCATGAGTTGCGGCGACCATCGATATGAGTTCCCTATGAGTGGCGTACCAGTGTTGGGAACAACAAGCGCTTGGGGTCCCGCGGAGAATCCGGTCGACGGCGTGTTCGGGTCGAGATTGTCATCGAACAATTGCTTAACGGTATCGCGCGCCGCTTCGCGTCGTTCCACGTCGGTCTTGCTATCCCGATGCCGAAGTCCCTCGATCGCTGCGACGTTGGCCGCAGTTTGCATTTGTCGCTGGGTAACCCGCACGATGCCCAGATCGAGCACCAAGGCCATCATCGGCAGCAGCGCAAAGAGCAGCACCGCGAAAAGCACGAGTGTCGTGCCGCGCCGTTGGCGAATGCGACGAGCCTGGCGCGTCATTCAAACACCTCACGACGATAGATCGCCTGCGCGGTGATTACGCGACGGTAGGGACGCACGCCTAACGCTCCGGCACTTGGCTTGTAGGCCGACAAACGTCCCAGCCCGAATCGCCCGCTGTTAACACGCGACGTTCCCATGGCGTCGAACGGATCAGCGTCGGAAGCGACTGCCAATTGGTATTTACCGGCGGGTAGCGATACGAATCCGGGCGTAGATTCCGTGCCTCCGTCTGAAGCCGTAATACGCTCGGTCATCGGTAGATTGGGATCGGTCGCAGAAAAGCTTCCTGTCGGCACATATTTTACGAGACCAGCCGCTTGAAACGGATAATTGATGCGCAGCGCTACCATGCCTGGCTGAAAACTTGGATTTGCAGGTGCCATGGGTGGAACGGTCGCAACCACACTAAAAGAGCCCGTTCCCTCGTACTTGATCTCTTCTACAGGTTTGACCCAACTGTAAACGGTTTCCGACACAGGCGCGTAGGTCGTTTGAACAAGTGGCACGACGACCGTTTCGCGTGGCACGCCGTTGTCGTCGTAAGTCACCACGGCCCCGGGATACCGGTACACGCCTTGAACCAAATCGTGATAGTCGGGATGGTTGGGGTCGCGATACGGTAGGCCATTAGGGTTGAAGGTGGGATCAAAAACCATGGCCGAGACGAGTAACCGATTCAGCAAGGGGAGTCGCTTCGACGCCTCGACCAAAGAATAGGGGCCGGGTCCGTCCCAATACTCTTTAGGATCGGTGTAGTCATCCGGATCGATCACCAAGTGCCGCTCGTCGAAAATCTGTTCCTTGAACAGCTCGGTTTCCATCACGCTGTCGGGCTCATCATCAAAACTCCCTAGCCCTAACTCGCTCGCGGCGGGAAACGGTGTCCGGGCGATCTCTTGAGCGGCGACGTCGACCGCCTGCTGGATCGTGTGGGCGGCGAAGAACATGTGCCCCAGCGACAACATCGCCCCGAGCATGACGGCAAACACCAGCGCGATCGCCGCAAACTCGACGAGCGCCTGACCACGTCGGCAACGATGATGACTCGCTAGGAACATCGCAGAGCCTCAACGATATTAGGACTCAATCTCAATAAACGCCTTCTTGCAACTCACTTGCAAGACCGAGACATTATGGTTGAGCGACCCAAATGACGCAAGCGTTTTCTCGGCCGAGCTTTACGCATACGCCGTCTTGGCAGCGGCCGAGGGGGGCAGTTCCCGCAGGTCGGCGGCACAAACCCGGCGCAAAATCGCGAGCGCCGCGTCGACGTCGGCCGTGGTGACATCCAAATGGGTCACCAACCGGACGTTGTTGCGACCGAACGAGCCGGCGATCAGCCCCTGCTCTTTTAGCCGCGCGACAAATTCGGCTGCCGGTTCGAGCCGCGGATCAATCTGGAAGATCACGAGATTGGTGTCGACCTCGTCGGGAACGAGTTTTAGGCCCGGGATTTGGCGAATGCCGTCGGCCAAGCGTTTGGCGTTGAAATGGTCCTCGGCCAAGCGTTGGAAGTTGTGCTCGACACCATACAGCGCCCCCGCGGCAATCACGCCCGCCTGACGCATGCCGCCGCCGAACAATTTGCGGTGCCGATCAGCCTCGGCAATGTGTTTCTTCGTGCCGACGAGCGCCGAGCCGACCGGCGCACCCAACCCTTTGCTGAAGCAAACGCTGACCGTGTCGAAATGTTTGGCCCAATCGGCCATCGAGATCCCGGTGGCGATCGAAGCGTTCCACAGCCGCGCGCCGTCGAGATGCGTGGCGAGGCCGTTTTCGTGGGCCCATTCGCAGACGTCGGCCAATTGCTCATAAGGCCAAACCTTGCCGCCGCCGCGATTGTGGGTGTTTTCGAGACTGACGAGCCGCGTGCGAACAAAGTGGCAATTGTCGGGCCGAATCAACTCACGCAGTTGGTCGACGTGCAGCACGCCGTTGACGCCCGGCACGGTGCGAGCCACGACGCCGCCCAACTGGGCAAACCCCGCTTGCTCGTAGTTGTAGACGTGGCAATTCGACTCGCAGATAACCTCGTCACCCTGTTTGCAGTGAATGCGAATGCCGATCTGGTTCGACATGGTGCCGCTGGGGACGAAGATCGCCGCCTCTTTGCCGAGCAGGGCCGCGACGGTTTCCTCGAGCCGGTTAATCGTCGGATCTTCGTCAAACACATCGTCGCCCACCGGGGCCTCGGCCATCGCTTGACGCATGGCGGGCGAAGGACGCGTGGCGGTATCGGAGCGAAAATCGAGCACGGGTCGAACCATGATGCGGCGGGCCTTGTCTGATTGAGTGGTGGCGGGGAACGGTGAGCGGAAGACGGCTGGCAGGGGCGGGCCGTCTTCCGTGCTTTTTAGGGGTGGTAAGTCGGGAGTTACGATCGCGGCTACCTTGCCGGTCCTACGGTCGCGAGCTGGGGTAGTGATACCGTTTGGGGACGTGTGCCATGTCCACGTCTTCGTGGACATGCGTTTTCCTC
>JAEUIL010000454.1 GCA_016794255.1 Planctomycetaceae bacterium
CACGGGTTTTGAGATTTCGGACATCACCATTGTCGGAACGGTCACCGTCGCCGAAGGGAAAGTGATTCTCAAAACCGAATTCACCCCCGACGCCTCAAAAGAAGGCGCGGGCACTCTCAAGTTGTTCGTCAACGGCAAGCCGGCTGGCGAGGGCAAGATCAAGCGTACCTTCTTCCGGCACGGGCTTGAGCCTTTCGAAGTCGGTCGCGACTCGATCACGTCGGTTTCGCCGGACTACAAAACGCCGTTTGCCTTCACCGGCGTTATCGAAAAGATCACCTTCGAGCTGACCAAGAAATAACTGCCTGATGATCCGTTGGGCCGCGAAACAATCTAGCCCGATGACGACTCATCGTCTCTGGAGTACACGAACATGCGATTGCGATTCATTTTGCCAGCCTTCTTCATCGCGGCCAGTTGCGCATTCGGCTGGATGGTGGCCAACGCCCAAGACAAGACGGCGCAGCCGAATAATTCAGGCAAGGTAGATCGCACCGTGCTCCCGTCGCCCACGCCGGAGTTCAATGGAAAGATCGGTCCGAACTACAAGGAATCTACCCCCGACTTCTCGCCCGCCCTGTCGGTAACCGCGCCCGAGGGTGCTCCTAATGTCTTGGTAATTGTCCTCGACGATGTCGGTTACGGACATCTCGGCTGTTATGGCGGACCAATCGCAACGCCGAACATCGATAAACTCGCGGCGAGCGGTCTGCGGTACAACAACTTCCACACAACGGCCCTCTGTTCGCCTTCCCGTGCCGCCTTGCTGACCGGTCGAAATCATCACGCGGTCGCGATGGCCGCAATCACCGAAGCCGCCACTGGATACCCCGGCAATTACGGGTCGATCCCGAAGAGTGCGGCCACCATTGCGGAAACGCTCAAGCAGAACGGCTACAACACATCGGCCATCGGCAAATGGCACCTTGCTCCTTACACCGCGTACACTGCGGCTGGTCCGTTCGACCGCTGGCCACTCGGCATGGGGTTTGAGAAATACTACGGCTTTCTTGGCGGCGAAACCGACCAATGGGCACCGCTGCTGGTCCAGGACAACCACTTCATCGACACGCCCACTCGCCCCGGATACCACCTGACCGAAGACCTCTGCGACCGCGCTATTGCTGACATCCGCGACCAGCAACAAGCGAACACGGGCCGTCCATTCTTCACCTACCTCGCCCTCGGTGCAGCCCATGCCCCACTGCATGCGCCGAAGGAGTTCATCGCAAAATACGAGGGGAAGTTCGATCAGGGGTGGGACAAAGTCCGTGAGGAGACTTTCGAGCGGCAAAAGAAGATGGGCATCATCTCGAAAGATGCCGTGCTGCCGCCGGCTAACCCCGAAGTCCAAGCGTGGGCCGACCTCACCTCTGACCAGAAAAAAGTCTACTGCCGTCTCCAGGAAGTCTTCGCCGGTTTCGTCGATCACGCAGACCATCACCTCGGTCGGGTGTTCGCTGCACTCAACGAATTGGGCGTCCGAGACAACACGCTGATTGTACTCGTCTCGGATAATGGGGCTTCGCAGGAAGGGTTGCAGAACGGCACATTGAATACCGACCGTTACCGGAATTACTTCCCGGACACGGTCGAGGAAATGCTGAAGAAGCTTGACGACGCGGGCGGCCCGTCCACCGACCCCCACTACCCGATGGGCTGGGCGATGGCTGGCAACTCGCCTCTTAGGCGGTGGAAGCAAGACACTCACGCTGGAGGTAACACGGACCCGTTCATCGTCTCGTGGCCTTCGAAGATCAAGGATGGCGGTGCGATCCGCAGTCAGTATCACCACGTCACCGATGTTGTCCCAACTATTCTGGAAGTGAGCGGGTTACCGGCACCTGCCTCTGTGAACGGGGTGAAGCAGATGCCTATTCACGGCGTCAGCATGGCATACACTTTCAAAGACGCGAATGCCAAGACCAGCAAAAAATCGCAATACTTTGAGATGCTCGGCAGTCGCGCGATCTGGGCCGATGGTTGGACGGCCGTGACCTGGCACAAGAAGGATACGCGTTGGGAAGATGATGTGTGGGAGCTTTACAACACGGACGTGGACTTCACGCAGGCCAACGACCTCGCCGCGAAGAACCCCGCGAAGTTGAAGGAATTGATCGCACTCTGGGAGGCCGAAGCAAAGAAGTACAACGTCTTCCCGCTCGATGACCGCCGATACGAGCGGGTCGCCGACCCGACCCGGCCGGTCGCGGCGATTCCGAAAAAACAGTACACCTACTACCCTGGCACGTCGATCCTGCACCCTTTGGCTGCGCCGCAGATTCTGGGCGTTGAGCATACAATCACGGCACACGTCACGATCCCAGAGAAAGGCGCAGAGGGCGTGCTCGCCTGTAGTGGCGGCGAGTTCGGCGGCTGGACTCTGTTC
>JAEUIL010000539.1 GCA_016794255.1 Planctomycetaceae bacterium
CGCTGGCCTTGTTGTCAACTTTCATTTCAAGTTCTACGAACGATAAACTCTTCTCATGAACGCTCGCTTGCTGCTCATCGCCGGTTGCTTGTTCACCGCCAGCATGTTGCTCACCAACGTCGCTACGATCACGGGCGAGCCCGAAGTGAAGGCGAGTGGTGTGCAGCCGACGAACCCCTGGGAACGGATCGAGCGTCAGCTCGACGAACTGCATCGCGAAGTGCGCGAGCTGCATCGCCGCATCGATCAAGTGCAGTAACGCGATCGCCGCGCGGATTTTGACACGATTACGCCCTAGCGTCGGGTCGCAGTCATCGCAAGAATGAGCGCGTCTCATTCGCTTCAAACTCCCGCGTCTCGACCATGTTCGGTTGGTTCAAACAGCGACGACGTCGCAAACTGCTCGCGAGCCCTATGCCCGAGGAGTGGCTGGGATACATCGAACGCAACGTGCGGCACTGGGCGTATCTCGACGATACTCAGCGAGCGCGGCTCAGTGATCGTTTGCGGATCATCGTCGCCGAAAAGGATTGGGCACCGGCGACAGGTTTTCAAGTCACCGACGAAGTGCGCGTTACGATCGCCGCCCAAGCCGCGATCATGCTGCTGGGGATCGACGCCGACTACTACTTCGACGATGTGCGCACGATCGTCGTCTACCCCGGTGCGTTCACACGGCCAGATGACCCATTCGATATGGCTGACGGCGACGTTGAGAACGCGCTGCTCGGCGAGAGTTGGCATCGTGGGCCGATCGTGCTGTCGTGGCAGCATGTGCTGAAGGCGGGGCACGGCCTGGAAGGAGGCGCGAACGTCGTGTTTCACGAATTCGCCCACCGGCTCGATGGTCTCGATGGCGATGTCGAAGGAATGCCTCCGCTCGCACATGGCGAACAAACGCGTCGTTGGTATCGCGTAACCGAGTCGGAATATCTAAAGCTCGTCGGCAATGCGCGACGCGGCGAGGTGACGCTGCTCAATCATTACGGCGCCACGAATCTCGCCGAGTTCTTTGCCGTGGCCACGGAATGCTTTTTCGAGCGCCCCCGTGCCTTGCGGCAATGGCATCACGAGTTGTACGGACTGCTGGCCGAGTTTTATCATCAAGACCCGGCATTGTGGTTGGCCGACGCCGCGGCATCCGAGGGCGATCAACAACCCCGTCCACGACGACGGCGAGCGAAGCGTCAAGGCGAGCTTGAGTCGAGCGATGACTATTTCTCCCGGGGAATTTCGTTCCTGAACGACGAGCAATACGCCGCGGCGGTTGCCGATTTCGATCGGGTGATTGCCACTAAGCCTGACGACGGCGAGGCACTCGTTCATCGGGCCGTGGCGAAGCTGCACCTCGACGATTTACCCGGTTCGCTAGCCGACTGCGAACAAGCACTGCAAGTCGACCCCCGCGATCTCGAAGCACGACGCATGCGAGGGAGTGTGCTGCTCGAACTCGGCCGACTCGACGAATCGATCGCCGATTTGAATCAGGTGCTGCGCGAGTTGCCCGACGATCCCGACGCCCGGTTTCTGCGCGGTCGGGCGGCGCTCGCATCGGGTCAAGCTCAGCAGGCGCTCGCCGATCTCAATCGGGCCGTGGGGGCTGATCCGCATGATGCCGAATCCTACGCCCATCGCGGTCGGGCGTTCGAGCTGTTGGGGCGACTCGACGAGGCCCGGGCCGATTATGCTCGCGCCCGGCAGCTCGAGCCGGAGCTGAACCTCGATTTCGATCACGGAACTTAGGCCACCCGGGTCGGGGATCGTGCCGGTCGTAACGACTGTAGGGGAACGACCGCGCCGCGACTTGGTGTCCGCCCGGGGTGCGATTGCGAGCTAGAGTTGTCGTACCGGGGTAAAGGTCAACGGCTCGATTCCACCACACGAGTGCGAGAGACACCATGACATCCCAAGGCGATTCTCGCAACGAATCAACGGCCGACCAGCGGCTGGCGTTAATGCCCGTCTCAGTGGCGACGATCGGCTTCGGCGCCCCACTGAAAGTCGATCTCTATGTGCAAACCACCCCGAGTGCGCGGCCCGTGCTCTATCGGAGTGCGGCCTTCCCGGCCGATCGCGCCGAAGTGCAACGTCTGACCGCTCAGGGAATTAAGACGATCTACATTTCGAGCCAACAATACGAGACCTATCAGGACCACCTACGTACTCATCTGCAAGAGTTTCTCGCCGACAATTCGCTGCCGCCGAGCGTGCGCGTGGCGTTTCTCAGCGAACGGGCTCGCGAAGTATTGCGGGCCGCCTTTGAAAGTCGCGATGCGAGCAAACTCGTCCGCAAAGCGATGAGCATCTCGCAGGATATCGTCAAGCTCGTGAGCGCCTCGGGCTTGGTCACGGCCGACATGTATTCGATGCTGCGACATGACTGGTGCATGTTCGCCCATTCGTTTCATGTGGCGGCGTACACCGCGATCTTGGCCCGCGAGTGGGGGCTCGACGATCGCGAGACCTTGCAATCGATCTCGCTCGCCGCGTTGCTGCATGACATTGGCAAACTGCGGTTGCCCGCCCGGGTCTTCGCGAAAGCCGATCCACTGAACGAGGTGGAACAAAAGCTCATGCGGCAACATCCGCAGTTCGGCTTCGAGCGTCTGTGCCATCGCGACGATCTGAATTACGACCAACTGATGGTCGTGTATCAACATCACGAGCGCGTCGATGGCACGGGCTATCCCGTCGGTCTGTCGGGCGAGGAAATCCACCCGTGGGCGCGGCTTTTGGCGGTCACCAATACGTTCGACGCGCGCACGACCACGCGGCCTTATCAACCGGCGGTACCGGTCATGGATGGCCTGGATCTGCTGCACAGACAGGCCGACACGGCCCTAGATCGGGAGATGGTTGCATGTTGGACCAAATGCATGACAGCCTAGAATCGCTCGAGATTCTCGAAGCGTTACCGTCGAACGTCGTGCTGCCCGAGGGTTGGCTGGCCGATACGGATCGGCCCGTGCCGTTGGCCACGTGTCTGGACGACATGCGACACTTTACGCGTTACAAGTATCGTACGCGTGCGCTGCTGAGTATCAGCACGTCATTGCCGGCCGTGGCACGACCCGCGAGCAGGTCGGTGGTCTTCACCAAGGATGTATCGCGCGAAGGGATTGCCTTTTACACCGAGACACAGTTGTTTCCGCGCGAACGGATGCGGATCTGGCTGCCGGGCCAGA
>JAEUIL010000542.1 GCA_016794255.1 Planctomycetaceae bacterium
CCACACACGATAGCGGCCGTGATAATCGTCGGGCTGCTGACGACGGACGAGATACACCAGCGTTGCCACGAGCGCCGACACGAACAGCGTCGTCGATGAGAACCAGACCGACAGGCTGCCTTCGTCGTCGAGATCAAACGCGCGAATGTGACCATCGGTGGTCAGGTTGGCCCATTGTGGCGCGTAGTAATAAAGTGCTTCCAACCCGGCGACGATCGCGACTCCGCCGAAAAACAACAGCGTGAGCGACGTGGCGCTCTTGGGAACTAAATCCGTGATGCGAGGAATCTGGCTCATGCGCGCGGCGGCCTCTTTGGCGGATGATGATCGGCGGGGAGCGGCGGACGTTTCCGTCGCAGCCTCGGCTGGCGTTTGCTTCGCTTCTTCGGACAGCAGACGGCGGCGGCGATCGTCTCGGGCTTGAAATAGTGACATAGCGATGCGTTTGGGCCGGAATAATAGCGAGGCACGTCCAATCGCCCAAGGGAGACTCGGCAAGCGCCGTCAGAGCGTGAGCCCGTGAAACCAAAATTGCCGCCGAGCGACTAGCCAGCAGCTAGCACTCACGCCGCAGTCGCGGTTCCCGGTCACGAATGTCGACTCAACACGCCGTCCCTGGCCGATCCGTCGAACGAAACATGATCTCTGGTGAAATCGGCCGCGCATCGCACGGAGCTTCGCTAGCAGCACTCGAATGCCGGTCGGGCAAATTGGCGAAATTGCGATGGGAGCCGACTCTGACGTCGTTTCAAGCAACGCTTCCGGCACCTCACGGTTCACCGATTATTGCATTCAACCGGCACGATCGGCGCGTCCGCCGTCGTTATCGACGGTTTAATGAAACTGTGCGGCGTGGCAAGGGACTTCGGCACAGACGGCGCGGCCGCTATGAATCGCGCGAAGAGCAATGTGTGGCAGGCCGCTAGAGTTGCTAGCCCCCCGCGACGATGAACCATGTGGTTTGACCAACCGCCGTGCCTGCATCGCGCGCTACACCTCCAGCACAAGGGTCAGCACTTGGAACCCACGCTCAGCGTCTTATTGCCGATCTACAACGCTCAACGCATCCTGGGCCAAGTCTTGGCGCAGTTGATCGAGATTCTGCCCGAGCTGACGCCGCGCTTCGAGATGCTCGTAATCGACGATGGCTCGACCGACGCGACCAGCGAGGTGGCCCACGAGCTGGCGATGGACTATCCGCAGATCGGCGTGGTCACACATCCCACGCGGCTCGGCGCTGCGACGGCGATTCGCACCGGGCTCGCGCGCACCACGGGCGAAATGATTTTGATTCGTGACGAGGATTGTCGCGCCGACATCTACGACATTCCCAAGCTGTGGCGTCATGCCACGTCGCACGACATCGTCTTGGCCCGTGTGCCGTCGCAATCGGTGGCGGGGTTCATTCCGCGTTTGCCGGCCGGCATGGTGATGAAGATACCGACCGAGATGCGGCCGCCGTTGCAGTTGCTGCACCGGCGCGTGACCCGGGGCTGGCTCACCCTGGGTGGCAACGAAGAACTCGTCGGGCATCTCGTCCGCAAAGGTTATCCTCTGCTCGAAGTCGATGTCCGCGACGCCAAGCCGCTCGTGACTCCGGCGATGCTCGTCGACACGCTCGCCAGCCGCCTGCAAATTCCGCTGGAAAAGGCCAAGGTGCCCAAGCCGGGCGAGCCGCGACGGCCCAATTATCTCGCGAAAATCAAGGCGTTCGCACTCGGCGAGTAGGACCGGGTCGGCGCGTTGGCTGGGGGTGCCTCGGGGTGTGAAATTCACCAGCAGGCATTTCTGTCAACAATTTTTTTCGCTTCTGTCTTGTCACAGCGGTCCGACAGCGCTATCATTCATCGTCAACGAGCCCGGCCAAATCTCATCTTCGGGCTCGCGCGTTCGTCGTTAGGTATGTCCGTAGTATGCGGCGTATCTTTTTCTTCACGGTAGGGATCGCCCGGAATCGGCTTGATTGTCGCACTGCAATGGTGCGGCCAAGTCAGTGTTTCGGAGGCCAGCTTTCGTATTCGATCGGTCGATGTCGTGGCATTCATCGACGCGTAAGATCCTGTCCGTTTCGGTTCCAGCGTTCAGCGGCAATATAGGTTTAGGGTCGGCCGCTACACTCCGACCTGAAGTCCGTCGCTCGCAATGCTCGCCCACACGATGGCAGTCGCCGCGTCGAAGCTCATTGGGTCTCGGTTCGATTCGTGCCTCGCAGGGAACACACGAAGCGAACCGTGGGTTGAGTGGAATGCTCGTGATCTCGGCCTGATCGCCAGAAGGCAACGGCGCCAGGAGCACGTGCTGCATGAAAGAAAGGCTACCTACCATGAGCACCGTTAACATGAGTGTTGGTCAGTTCGGCACGTTTGGGCAAGTTCCTACGGTTACGCATACTGCTGAAACGCCGGTCGCATCGCATGCTGAAGAAACCCAGCCGGTCCGTCATTTTCATCGCATCAAAGAAGTGCGTCGCCAACAAGGGTGCAGCACCCGTCGGGCCGCGCAGTTGCTCAAGTGCGACGCCGCCACCGTGCGACGCGAAGAAGAAGAGACCACCGATCTGCCACTGAGCCGACTGCTCGAATGGCAACGGGTGCTTGATGTGCCGCTGGCCGATTTGCTCGTCGATTCGGACGAGGTGTTGTCGGCGCCGATCATGGAACGCGCCCGAATGATTCGGTTGATGAAGAGCGCTTTGGCGATTGAAGAGCGTGCCGGTGCCAATCCGCAGTTGAAGCGTCTCGCGCTGACGCTGATCGAACAGCTCAAAGAAATCATGCCCGAGCTTGACGGCGTCACCGCCTGGAACTCGGTCGGTCAACGCCGCCCGCAACAGTTCAATGGCCGCGTTTATCCCGATATCGGCCGCGATTTCAACTTCTAACGGCTCCCTGTGCTGCCGCGAGTCACTCACACGGGACAGCGCGAGACCGCAAGTCGACGAGGTGTCGGACGTTTCTCTCTCCAAGCTCGCTGGACGTGAACATCCAGCGAGCTTGATGCGACACCGTCGCTTGCGGTTTCGCGCTCACAGCGCACATCAATCAAATCGCATAAAAAAACGTGTCCGTCGAGCAGGGGCTCACCGGACACGTGGGAAATCAGACGGGGACCGAAGCACTCGGTCCCTTGGTCAGCGCTCGATGGCGCGGATTAACTTCACTCGCGCGGACGCACTGCGCCCGTCAGACCGCTGTAATCGTTGCGATCTTCCGGATGCCACAGCGGCAAGCCGAGCTGAACGCGACGGGCCAGCGTTTCAATCTTTTCCGGCGATCCGGCCGGGGCGGCAGTCGGCATGAAGTCTTCGTTCACATGCGGCACAAAGTCTTCATCGTGCCCAAACTGAGTAATCGCATCAAATACGTTTCGCATGGGTATCCCCCCTCCAAAAAAATCTCTCACAACACAGCTACGACAATAATACGAACCACGCTGAAGACGTTGACGAGCAACGTCCAACGGAAACAGTTCCTTGGCGTGCGACGTAACTCGTCGCCTGCCGGTCACACGTCACACGTGAACCAAGCGGCGTGAGTCAATCATCGGACGATCACCGGCATGACTTGCGACCCGCGGCGACTGGGTAACCCAGGTCGTGCGATCGGCATGTCATTCGATGGCTACGCGGCATTCAATTCGGCACGCGATTGGATCGCCCGATCTCGGCAGAAGGTGGGTGAATGGCTTCTTACGAAATCCACTCATGCCGAAGGACACTTGGGCGACCGCGAGTTTTCCTGACATCGCGCTATGGGGTGAACCGTTCCTGTCGACCCCTCGGACCTTGCAAACTCCTCGTTCGCACCTTTCGTTCGACCATCGAGCGCTGTCCTCATACTAAGGACAATATCAAAACGACCAGGTTCGCGAACCGGGAA
>JAEUIL010000565.1 GCA_016794255.1 Planctomycetaceae bacterium
CCGAATCGATTGCTGAAGTCGATTCTTGAGTCCGCCGCGGTCGTGCCGGTTATCGATCGCGTGCATACCGGGCGTTCATGCAGCAGCGGGCGAACCAATCCTCCGTCGTCCTCTCCCAATGACAAGATCGCGTCGTTGTCGTGAGGCACAGCCCCAAGTGCATTGGGCGATCGAGGGTGTATGTATGCCGGTTGAGTGGAATTTGACGCGGCAACCGTTTGCAGAGCCGATTCGTGGGCGAGCACTTTAAGCCCGTGATCGGTTATGGTATGGTTCAACGATCTGGGGCTGGCCGTTCGAGCCGTGTCCGAGATGTCAGGGAAGTGATGTGTCTTCAGACGCCGTAGCTCAGTCGGTAGAGCAACGGACTTTTAATCCGTAGGTCCTGGGTTCGAGCCCCAGCGGCGTCACTACCATAATCCCCGACAGAAACGCTGTTTTCCTCGGGGATTGTTTCGTTTTCGGTCCCACGAGTCGAGCCGTTCGTCGGGTCAATTGGGGACACCGGCGGACAGCAAATACCCAATTTGAGCGCAACAGGAGCGCAACAGATTTCTGAGGTGCTTTCGTCACCGGCAGCGGCGAGCAACGGATTCGTTGTCTGGTGAGTGGTCCGGTTGTCCGTCCCTGTCGCCCGGAGCCGGTCGGCTTGGGGCTCACCAGACGAGACCGGGGGGAGCGAGTCGAGCGCCGTCGCCAAATCCCCCAGAACGGTATGGCTGTATCGGTCCATCGTGAGCGTGATCGTCGAATGACGGGCGAGGCTTTGGGCTGTCTTCGGATGAACACCGCCGCGGGCAAGGTTCGTAATGAACGTGTGCCGCAAGCTGTGGAAGTCGACCACTTGGCCGGCCTCATCGGCGTACGCCAGAAAGGAGGATCGCTCCCGGTCCTCGCGGCCCGCATTGGTCGACGATTCGTTGAGCCAGCGGTTGCGAGCAACCGTCAAGTCGTTGCGGATCATTCGAGCCGCTCGCTTGACCCATGTGCCGGACCACAGCTTTGACGCGGACGACGTGTCGGAAGTCGCATTAGCGGCATTGCCCTTTCTGGTGCTACCATGAGCCAACCGCAAAACTTGACGGTCTGCGTTGTCCAGCTTCGATAACATCGGCCTAATTAGCTCTGCCACGTCGCCACGCAACGGCAACACGTCTCGCCTACGGTGCTTCGAGTAAGCAGCCTCGACGGTCACACTTGGCGTATCGCCGCTTAGGCTGAAGCTATTGACCGTGAGGCTCGCAAGCTCACTTGCCCGCAGCCCGGTATTGGCGGCGACGAGGTACAGTAAACCGCGATCAGGGCCCGAAATGCCTCGAAAGGTCGGGCCCGAGTGAGCCGCTTGAACCAATCGCGAAAGTTCATCAACAGTAATCGCGCGACGTTCCCGCCGAAGATCAGCCCGAGCGTTGAGACGTCGAAACGACGCAAACGGATTCTCGGGCAATCTGCGTTCTCGAATAAGCCACGCGCCAAACTGCTTTGCAACCGCCCCGTAGTAGTTTGACGTTTGCGTTGCCATGCCGGCGCGACGTTGTTCGGCGAGCCAATCAGCAACACGTGAGGCACTGAGTTGATCGAGGCGTTTGGCTTTGACGGCGTCGAGCATCGCGGCGAGCCGATTGACTGTTTGAACGCTGTGCTCGATCGTATTCCCCTTCGACTCCAGCGAACGGCGGAAGTCAGCAATATGCTGTGAAACCGGAACCTTACGAGCTTCCTCGAACGGATCGACCAAACCGGCCGATGAGCGCTCGGCCTTGAGGATCGCCTCAACGAGCATGGCATTCGCTGCCTCTTTGTTTGTCGCAAGCGGAATACGATGCAATTGGCCGGATGGATCACGAAACCGACCGTACCACTTTTCAGCCTTGGCGCGAGTCTTACGAGCGCCCGGAGTGCCGGCAGGAACAACTTTGCCGTCGAGAACGTGACGTGTAATCGTCGGCTTGAACAAGCTGGCCATGAGAGAAACCTTTATTCGAGCACCGCAACCAGAGCCGGACGGGTCGAAGTCCGTCACAGTCCTGATCGTAGCAAAGGCGAATGGAATGATAGTTGGTCGATTCAGATCGTCAATTCACTACGTCATCAAAAACTTGATTCGCTTCGTACGAGTGTCGCGAATCGTACACCACCATCGATTGCATCTGATGCTCGCTCGCATGTCGAGTTGCTGAGGTCGCGGGGCGTGCGTTCATGGACTCCTGTGGTTGTTGGTTGGTACAGCCATGTTGTCGGAACGACGAATCGATCGCTCGTTCGGCACCGCGTTTGGTGTCGCGTGTCGTCGTATGGGCGGCGGTGACGCGGCACTGGCACCGCCCTTCGATCCGATTTGCGGCAAGCCCTCCAGAGACGCGACGGGAACGCCAGGAAGGGAAGCAGCGCAGATCGCTGTCCTCATGAATTAGCAGATCATCTGCGCAACCACTTGATGCACAGTGGTTCAAACAGCGGCCGACCGGTCACTAACGTCGTAAACTTACTGAGTTCCTCGAACACGGTATGATCGAAAATCAGATTCCAATGCAGGCGTCGCCGACTGACCGTGGTAAGCTCGCCCTCTTCTGCGAAATCGCTATTGCCAAATTGTTCGTTCACGATCGTGTAGAAACCTGCGTCTTTCCCATGAAGCCCCTGGGGCGTTGGCAGGGAGAGTAGGGCCCGCAAGTTTCTCGGCGTGTGTTTCTGCATGTGGAGATTCCTTTCGGTTGGTTTTTACGGATGGTGAACGGAAGGACGGAAGAAAACGGAACAGATATTCCCTATTAACCCTTATGAAAGCGGATTTATAAAAACAATGCCGAAATCGGAGTCCGTATCGTTCCGTCGTTCCGTTCACTCTTTGACGGTGGTTGAAACGATTCCTATTCCTCGATACCAAGTGCCATTGTTCGTATAGCGTTCAAAGCCTCGCTCGGTCATTGCGGTGCCGAATGTGTTTCGAGTGACGGGCCGTTCGCCATTTCGGTCACACCATGCAGCGTATACCGCGTAAAGGTCCGCGCTCTTGGCCCGGTCGTTGGGGGCAATCACGCAGGAATCCGAAATGAACGCGCCAAGTATGTCCTGATCTTTGCGGTATTGCCCGGTCGCTGCTTCGACGACCTTGGGTGTATCCAAACCATTCGTGTGCCATAAGTACGCCCCTGCAACTGCCCAGGCGAGAATCCCAGCCGCCTCAG
>JAEUIL010000566.1 GCA_016794255.1 Planctomycetaceae bacterium
CAGCGATGCTTCGCGCAATACCTGCGGCTGACGGTCGAGTTCGAACTGCTTGCGAATCGATTCCAACACGCGGCTCGTCGTGGCAATGACCTGCCAACGCTCGACGGCCTCGGCCAACTGCGCGTCGACTTCGCTCAATTCGAGTTGCTTGTGAGCCACGCGACGATCGCCCGCTAGCTGATTGAGCTGCTCGCCGAGCCGACCACGATGCTCGACCACCTTTTGCAGTTCTTGGGCCAGTGCGACCCGGCGCGTCATCACTTCGTCGGCATGCTTTTCAAGCTGCGCCGGCGGGATTTGCTCGAATTGCTCGGCGATCATGTCCTCGGTGAACTGCGTGCCGAGCGCGAGCGCGATCTGACGCGACATCTCGTCGCGCTCCAAACGCAACTCGACGACCCGATCACCCTGGCCAACGCGATGCCGGAATTCAGTCTCATCGGTGCAGCCGGCCTTGCGCAACAACCGGCGACGCCGCAGCTCGTCACGCTTGTAGAACTTGCGATAGCGCGAGTCGAGGCTCTTGAGCGTCTTGAGCCGGCGGCGGATTTGCTCGCGGCGCGTCCATTTGGTTTGCAAGTCTTCGAGAGCCCGGCGCAATTGTCCGAACTGCATGCTGACACTCTCGGGCGATGGCACAATGCCCAGCTCGCGGAGCATTTGCGTGGCGCGTTCGCCGTGCGTGCGCAGTTCCTTCTGACGATTCTCGAGGTCGCCGCGTCGCATGTCGATTTCACGCCGCAACGTCTCGCGTTGATCCTGACGTTGGCCCACGTACTTGAGCTGCCGCGGGTCGAGATTCTCGGGCAATCCGGCGAGCGCGAGCGCCTGACGCCAGCGACGCTTGGCCGATGTGTACGAGTCTTCGGCCTCTTTGTGCTCTTTTGAAATCGACTCGAGCGACGCCGTGGCCGAGATCCGCCGCGACTCTTGATTCATCATGTCTTCGAGCTGCGCGAGATCGCGCTCGGCCTGCACCAAGCGCACTTGCGCGGCTCCGGCGCCGCGCGGCAATTGGGCATCGATCGCATCGCGCTCGTTCTGCAGTTCCTCGACTTGCTGGTGCAACACGGCGATCTGACGTTGGGTGTCACCAAACTGCGTCGCCGCGCCATGCTCGAGATATTGCTTGACGAGAAACGCGAGCAGCGCGCCCCCCAACCCCAACGGGGCCAGCGACCAACCGGCGTCACTCAACTCGGGGACGAACATGCCGAGCATGATCAGCGCCACGCCGACGGCGAACATCATTCCCAGACCGGTGAGCACCCACACGGGCAGCAACTGCCGATCGAGAAAGCCGTGCGTATCTTCGTTGGCGAACGCGAACTGCTTCTTCAATTGCTCGATCCGCTCGTCGAGCTGGATGCGATGCCGCAGATTGGCGACCATCGTGCCGGTCTTCTCGATGGCGCGCGGCAGATCGCGTTCTTGCCGTTGGGCGAGGAACGCTTGTACCTCGGCCGAGTAACTGTCCGACGTGTTCTTGGCGTGCTTGAGTTGTTCCTCGGCCTCACGGGCACGGCGGGCAGCGCGGGTCACCAGCCGAGCGGTATGCACCAACTCGGCGCGATGCTCGGGAGCCAAGTTCGGATGCTTCTTGGCGTCGGGCTGATGCTCTTCCGACAAGTGATCGACCGCCACGCGCAGCTCGCGCTGATAGACCGAGTGCTCGGCCTGAACCTGCTTGATGTCCTCTTCGAGCTTCGTGACCCAGACTTGCTGTTCCAGCACCGCCTCGATCCGCGGCACCATGCGCCACATGCTGCGCTCAACAGCCAGCGCCGTCCCTTCCTTGCGCAGCTTGTCGCGTTCTTTCTTGATCGCACGCAGCCGACGACGCCGCTTCAGCATCCGCTCGTTGTACGTGTTCAACTCTTCGATCGCACCGATCGGTAACTGCGGCTGTTCCTGCAGATTGTGCAGGTGCAGGTCGAGCTGCTGGCGATGATGCCACTTCTCGCGCACCGCGAGCGCCACGTCGATCAACCGGCCGAGGTGTTCGGCCGTGGCTTGTTCCCGTTCGATCCGCGTGATGTCGGTCTCCAGACCGTCGCGCTGGGCGAGCAGCCGGCCATAGGCCTTGGCCGAGTCGCGGAGCGGTTCGAGCTCGGCGAGCAATTGCTCGCGCTTGTGCATGAGCGTGTTGACGAGCGCCATGCGATCGTCGTTGGCCAGATAACGCTGCCGGGAGTTGATGAGCTCGCGCGTCACATCGACGAGCGACACACGATCGAGGCCGGTCGAAAGTTTGTACAACAGATCGGCCGCGGCGGTATCGGTGAGCGAGCCGAGCTCTTGGATCTCGCGCAGACCGCAGGCGAAGATGTTGTTGAAGATCGCTTCGTCGACACCGGTGAGCAAGGTGGTCAAGAGCCGCTCGTCCTGCGGAGCGCCATCTTGGGCCGTGATGTTCAACTCGCCGACGGCGGTCTCGTGAATCGTGTCGTCATGACGCTTGACGGTGAACCGGCCGTGCGGGCTATCGACGCGGATCACGCCGCCCGGCTTGCCACCGCGCAACGGAGGCAAGTATCGCTGCCGTCGCGGTGTCGAGAAGCCGTATAGCGCCGTGCGCATGAATTGCATCAGCGTGGTCTTGCCCGCCTCGTTCGGGCCGTAGAACACGGTCAGATGCGGGCTCACTTCGTCTAAGCGCAGGCCGCTCCAGACGCCGAACCCGTCGATCTTGGCCTCCATGAGCTTCATGAGTGCGACTCCTCTCCGGTCAACAGGTCGGCACCGAGCACGGCGGCCTGTCGCAAAACGCGATCGCGGGTATAGGGATCGGCCAGCGCCACGACCTGGGACAGGCCGGCGGCTCGCTGACTCTCGGTGAGATACGTGGCCAGGTTGAGCACCTCGGCGTCGGCCTCGTCGTCCTGACGAATGTGACGATCAACGGCCCGCAGGTACTCGCCCAGGATCGTGTCCTGTTTCAACAAATCGTCGGTCACGGCGATGTCGGGCTGGGCGGTCATCGACAAGCTCCAGACACACGGCGTGCGCTGGCCATAATGTTTGCGGAGCCAGTTGACCAACTCGGCCGCGACGGTGCCGTTGCGAAGTTGCCCGAGCAATCGGCCTCGTCCGCCGATGGTCCATGTGACGATCGTCTCGATCCCCCCTGCCGACGCGATCATGTCGGCCATACGCGCTTCGAGCAATCGTTCGAGTTGATCGCGCGTCGTACTCGCTTCGAGCGTGACCTTTTGATTCACGAACCGGACCGTGTCGCACGGCAGGAACTGCAAGTGAGGCGTGGTGCCCGGCACGATCTCGACCAACGTGCAACCATGCGGGCCATGCTCGGCGGGCGAACGCCCCTGCGGTGTGCCGGCGTAGTGCGCGGTGTACGGCGAACTGACGACCGTGCGCCGCTCGTGTTCTCCGCCCAAGGCCCAATAGCCGATGCGCTGATGCAGCGCTTCGCGTTCAGCATCGCCCACCGCGGCGGCAATCGCAAACGACGTATTGTTCTCGGCCGGGGCAAAATCCGCACCGCGTATGGCTCGGCGACGGGCGTAGCTTTGGCCGATCATCTGCGCGAATGTGACCCCTTTGCGCGACACCGCAAGGTTGTCGGGCTTGGTGCGCGAGAAGAGACGCACGTTGTCGGGCAGTTTGAGTTCGCTCGGCCAAGCGTCGGGCGGATCGATCTCGCCACCGAGCCAGTAGACGTTGATCTCGGCCGCTCGCAGGCGCTCAAACTGCTCGCGCAGAAACAGCACGCCGCGTGGGCCGCAGAGTTCGATGTTCACAATGTCGCCGCACAGCACGAGGAAGTCGGCGCTGTGCATCAGCACGGCATCGAACACGCGCTGAGCGGCTCGGTACGGAGCATCGATGCACAGATCGTGCAGTTGCTCCGGAACATCGGTCATGCCATAGAGCGGGCGCTCAAGATGGAAGTCGCCCGCCTGAATAAAACGAAACGGCCGCTCGGCCATCGGCAGCCTCCTTGCTACCTGGTCTAGAAACGTAATGTGGCACGAAGAGTGTATCCCGTTTAGCGTTGGGCGGGTAGGCGAGATTGCAGTGCGTGCGGTAGCAGTGCTAGCGGGGAGGGAGAAGAGGTGGGGAAGACGGGTGAGTAAGTGAGTAGGTGAGTAAGTAGCGTGCTTGGTGCTTAGTGCTTAGTTGAAGAATCGTTGCCGGAGCGAGCGGTGTGGCAGCTCGCTTGCGGTTTCGCGCCAAATGCGATAGCTCAAATAAGCACCAAGCACTAAGCACCAAGAACCAAGCACATCCCCGACTCACCTTGCCCCGCGTTCCCCCCACCGACTACAGTTCCACCCCATGTCACTCGGCCTTGAAGATCGTCGATCCCGCGGCGGAGCGGTGCGGTGCGGTACCCTGCCGCGGCGGATGCGCGTGCTGTTCGTGACCAGCGAGCACCGCACCGGCGGCTGGCTGGCCGAGGCGCTGGCGACCGACAGCGCCGTGACGGTCGAACTGCACGAAGCTCTGGGGACCGGCGCCGGAGTCGAACGGCTGCGTGATGAACGGTATGACGCGGTGCTGGTCACGCATGAGTCCGAGCAGCTCGATGCGTTCGAGTTTGTCGAGGCCTTGCGGGCAGGGGGCGCCGACGAGCCGGTGATTATTCTCGGCTCGCAGCCCGAGCCCGAGTTGGGGCCCGTGGCGTTCGAGGTGGGGGCCGATGCGTATCTGTGTGCGAACACCGCCACGACGCGGCTGCTGTTGTGGAAGTTGGCTCGCGCTTGGGAACACCATGCGTTGATTCACGAGAACCGGCGGCTCGCCTTGGCCGAGAAGCAGCGGTTGCAGACCGAGCATCACGAGGCGCAAAAGCTGCTCGACGAACAACGGGCCTTGATCCGCGATCTCGAAGCGCTGCCCGGTTCAACGGCGCACGACGAGCGCCCGGTGCTCGACAGTTCTCCGTCACTCACGTTACCGCCCGAGTTGATCGGCCATTATCGCGAACTGTTGCGGGCCTATGTGATGATGGGCCAAGGCAACCTCGGCACGCAGATGGCCGCGCTCGCCGAGTTGCTCGCCGGTGCGAACGCCTCGACCAGCGAGGTGATGCAGCTTCACTTGCGAGTCGTCGAGGAATTGGTGCGTGGTCTCGGCTCGCGCAGCGCTCGGCACGTGTTGGCCCGGGCGGATCTGTTGATTCTCGAAGTGATGGTGCACCTCGGCGAGTGTTATCGGCAGCGATAGGTGGTGAGGAAAGGCAATCTCACCACGGAGACAAAGAGGGCACGGAGAAGAGGATCGAGTAGACTTCATGACCCCCAACGGCCTACTTCTTCTCGATGCTTCTCACAATCAACGTCACATCATGTACCTTGTCGCCGTCGACATCAATTCCTTTTGCAATGCTGTCGTAAACAATATCCCAGTGCAAGTCAGCTTGAAGTCGGGGTAACATTAGCAATCCGAATTCGCCCTTAATTGACGATGCATCACGAATAATCTCAAACCTATCGCCGGATCTTGGATTCTTCTCTTTCAGCACGACATGAAGAATGCCTGCTATCGACACATCGCCCTTCACGCTCAAAGCCCCTTCGTGATCTAAATCCACCTCCATAAGGCTCTCCCAACTCAATTCAAGATCCTCACCAATAGTCCCGACCCCATCAGCCAATATCAAGTTCCCTCCCCACGACAGCGAGCCTGTAATGATCCCAGAAAATTCCATTGTCGCTCCTGAGACTCTGGGTGGTTTGTGCTGAGTGAGAGCTGCAAATTTGGGGCGACTTCCCAGTGTCAGATCGACCACAAGCTTTTTGCCATTTCTTAGCAGTGTAACCGTTGTCTTTGCACCTGCACGAAACTTCTTGATCTCATTACTGAGCGATGTAGCCGTTGAAACTTCGACTGCACCGATCGCCAGAATAACATCTTTGACTTCAAGACCGAAGTTCTCAGCAGCAGAACCTTTCATCACGCTAGCAATCGCCGCTCCTTTGACGCCATCGTTGTCCGCATCGGCCAAGTAGGCACCCAAAAAACCACTTTCAGGCATTGGTTCATCTATAAGATCAACGCCAATTGCGTTGTCCGGGTTTGCGCGAGCTGCATTATTCGGTTCCAACGCGCCGGCTTCACGTAAAAGCGTCAAGCTGGCAAGTGCGAACCATACGACGAGTGAGTGGTTGAGGTTCATTGACAGGCCTCGATTGCGAACATCGTGAAAGAGCAATCACTTAACGGCAGGAATTTTTAACACAACGATCTACTACTTAGCGAATCGTTGTAGTTGACAATAAATTAGCCATGCTAGATGCTTGACACTCAAGTCACTTCAGAATATCGGACATTGCCTTAAATTGCCAAGAGAAAGTGCGAATGATTCTGACCTTCAGTATCGTGAGATTCGATCTGGGACTTGGCTGTTAGGTCTTCAGATTTAGAGTTCTTATTAACGCAAACGTTTTTAAAAGGTTGACCATAATCGGACACTCCTTGGTTCGGCTCGATGGCTCTACGAAGGCTGTGCGGCTGTGTGCGGACGGCGATGGACCGGGACCGGAGGTCCCGGCTTGGGGTGGGATGCGTGGGCACTCACGCGATTGACCCATGCTTGTGGCTCTTCCTATTTGTCACACGAACGTTTCCCTGCCTCGCATCCGCTCCTGTTCTATTCTCCGTGCCCTCCGTGTCTCCTTGGTGCCTCTTCCGCCCTGCGAACCATTGCGGCTCAACGACCGAAATTCGCCGAGTTCCGCGATCGAAGCGACTAATTGCTGCGTCGCAATGGTGTGCCGCGGGCTTCGTTGAAAGCTTCGTCAAACTTGCGAATGGCGGGGCGCGCTGTTTCAAGCCGTTTCTCTGCCTTGGCCTGACTGAGGCCGGTCAGGCTGCCTTTCGCCAAGTCGTACCAATAGGCGGCAATGACTTGCAGTTCTTCTTTTCCCAAGACGGGGCCGGTGTTTGAGTTGCTGGCTTTCTCGGCACGATTCCACCAGAGATCGGCAACCCGCAACTTGTCCTCCGCGGTGGCGGGCTTCGCGAGGCTGGCCTCGGCCGCTTCTTTCGTTCCCGCGTCGCTCGACTTGGCCAAATGAGCGAACGTGGCGGGCCAGTTGCGTTCGAGGAAACATGTCTGCCGTGCAAGTGTCGTGTTGGGGTGCGAAGCGTCGGGGGTTTTGGCCAACGTCTCGATGGCTCGCGCCAAAGTCTCCATTTCGGCCCGACGCTCACCGAGCGTCCGCACCAGCACCGTGCGATTATTGCGCTTGGCGACGCCTTGAGCGGCCTCGAGTAACGTACGACTTGCGGCCAGATCGCGATTCTTAATCGACTTTTCCGCCAGCTCACGGGCCGCGGTCGCTAACTTCTCGGCAGGGGTGAATCCCATCTTCTTGCCCGCCGTGGCATCGAGTCCCGCGGCATACCAATCGGCCACGTCAATCTCAAACCACGCGCTGACATGTTGATGCAGCGTCAGCAGGTGATTGATCGCTCCCAATTCCGCCGCGGCATCGCGAGCTTCGCAGAGCATCGCCAGTTGTGCCGCCGGTTCGCCATTGAATCGTGTCGCTTCGCTAACAAGGTTGGCAAGCATCGCTTGGTTGTTCGGCTCCCGGGCGTTGGCAAGTTCCTCTTTAAACCGCGTGCGAGTGGCTTGGCGTGCCGTTTCCAGGTCGGCTGCTGAAACGATCAATTTGGTGGCGGGCGCGTTCAACGGCGCACCGGCTGGGCGAGTCTGCGGTGCAACTACCGAAGCTGGCGAGGTGGGTTTCGCCGTTGCAGTCGTCGTGGGTGGTAAAGCGGTGCGACTTTGCAGGGAACGAATCCCCTGGCCACTGACCATGCCCGCTTCGTGCATAAACTCAACGCCACTTCCCCTGGAATTGCGAACGAATTCGACCAGGGCATTGGCATCCAGTCCCGTGCCGCGCAGATCAAATAGGCGGTCCGGAACCCGTTGCGCGGTCTGCAAGAAGACCTGCGCGTTTAATGGTATGCCTGCTAATACAACCGTTTCCAGTCGGCTGTCTACGGTGAGCAATTGCTTCGCGCCCTGCGAAGTCAGTTTTGTGCCCGCGAGATTGAGCCATTTGAGGTTCTTGAATGCCTGAAACTCGCCGACTGCCTCATCGGTCAACGGCGTGTTCTGGAGACTGACTAGTTCTAGGTTGCGCAACTTGGCGAGATGCCGAATGCCTACGGTGCTGATCGTGGCCCCTTGCAGATTCAAACCGCGGAGGGTGCCGATCTCGGCGATGACTTGCAGCGAATCGTCATTCACGGGGCAATCACGAGCGACAATCACGCGTAGGCCGGAAAGACGCTTCAGCTGCGCAAAGTCCGCCGGAGTGCAACTGTCGGGATTGAGAGTAACATCCGTGACAATAAACGGCTCGGTTGGCAAGTCGGCCGAGCGCCGATCACCAGGCACCGGGGCGGTTATATCGAGCCGCAGGGTTAGCTTCTTCGCATGAAAGTAGTTTGCGACCTCACGCTCCACGGCCGCTACCTCGGGCGCGATGTTTCCCACGCCGGGACGCATAACGGCTGACTTGTACGGATGGTTCACACTGAGCGGCGGAGTGGTGCCTCGCCCATTGCGCAGCCCATAGTTGTTCTGCAGCAGGTAAGCACGTCCTGCGGCTGTGACGTTCGAGTGAGCTGTCGAGATTAAATCCAGCGTTCGGGCAACACGTAAATCCTTGACGGCTTCGTCATCTACCGATGTTCCTGTCAATCCAAGAGTCCGCAGATTCGGTGCCTTAACCAACTTCTGCACCGCACCGACCGAGAGCGTCATCCTGTCTAAATAGAGTTGAGTCAGTGTGGGACAACTAGCGATGTAAGCCGCGCCTTGGTCCGTAAGAAGATGATCCGACAAGGCGACTTCATAAAGCTGCGAAAGTTGCTGCAGATGGCTCAAACCTACTTCCGTGACGTCGGTGTTCCACAGGTTCAGCGACACGATCTGCGGCATGGCGCGACACAGTTGATCGAGATGACCGTCGCCAAAGTTCGTATCCGACAGCGAAATGGAGATCAGGCTTTTCAAGCGGATCACATCTTGCCAAATATCCGGCTGTATCGGCTTGTGCGGAGGAAACTTGATGTGAATGATGCGAAACTCGACGCCAGAGAGGTCGGCTTGAGGACTGAACGTTGCCGTCCCGCCCTTTGAATCGCGATAATAAACGGTGGTTTCTGTCTGCTTTTTAATCCGAGCAGCCAGAGCGACTTCTTCGTCTGGCGTCAGCCGAATCAGGTTTTCAGGATACGGCGGAGGCGCCTCGGCCGACATTGTCTTGCGATAATCTGGCGATGAAACTGTCGGCTCAAATAATCGCGGACTCGTGTTCGTTGTTGGCACCACCGCGGGTACCACCGACGCCGTGACGGTCGGTGCTGCTGGCTGCGGAGCGGCGCTGCTACTCACTTTGGTTGGCGCGGGAACGGGACGGCCTGCTGCGATTGCCGCGGGCGGAGCCGTTACCCGAGGGGCCGGACTGGAAGCCGCCGAGGGATTAGGCGGGCTAACGACTGGCGGACTCGTCGTGGCAATGGGCTCCGGCCGTTTGTCGGGCACCTTTACCTGAACTACTGGCGACACTGCCGGTTCATTTTGGACGACTTGTTCTTGCGAATCACCATTCAAACGGGAATACACAAAGGCTGCGAGCAGCATCGCCACCCCCGCCGCCACGGTTCCCCACAACCATATCGAACCCCGAGCAGACGTTGCTGGCCGTGCCTCGTACGCAACCGGAGCAATTGATTTGGCGAGGTTCAGTGAACTGCTCGAATCGATCGCTGATGGAATCGACAGCGCGATCGGAATGTTGACATTGACGGGCGTTGCGATCGGAGCGGGCGCATGATTCGCGATCGACGCCAACGGCAGCCCGTATGACTCCGCGAGTGCTGGAGTTGGCAACGCGCCGGTCGATCCGGTCGGTTTCGAGGCACTCTGCAAAGCATAGATCACTTCACGCATCGTTTGATAACGATCATCGGGCCGCTTGGAGAGCATACGACTCAACACGAAGTCCACACCCAGCGGTATGTCGGGGAACTTCGTGCGAACCGATGGCACCGGCTGCTCGCGATGAGCCAGAATCTTCTCCACCACCGACTGGCCGTTGAAGGGAATCTCGCCGGTGATCAACCGATACAACGAACAGCCCAAGCTGTAGATATCGCTTCTGGCATCCGCATGTCGCGTGTTCAGCGCCTGCTCCGGAGCCATGTAGTCGACGGTGCCCATCACTTGACCGGTCTGCGTAAGTCCCTCGTTCGCTTGAGTGGCTGCTCCTTCCGAGAAATCGCTGCAACGGGCCAGTCCCAGATCGAGCAACTTGATCGTCCCATCTTTGCACAGAAACAAATTGCCGGGCTTGATATCGCGATGCACAATCCCCGCGGTATGAGCAAAGTCCAGCCCTTGTGCCGCTTGCGTGATGCATTGCAACACTTGCAAGTACGGGATCGGTCCTTGTTGCTTCAGATAGTTCGACAGATCAAACCCGTCGACGAATTCCATGACAAAGTAATGGAGCCCATCGGCCGATCCGCCCTCGATGCCGCGGACGATGTTCGGATGATTGAGCCGCGCGGCCATCTCGGCCTCGCGTTGAAATCGCTTGACGCTGTCTGCCGAGCGCATCGAAGCCGAGGACATGACCTTGATCGCGAAGACATCGCCGGTTTCACGATGCCGCCCTTTGTAAACATTTCCCATGCCTCCGCTACCGAGCTTGTCGAGCACGACGTACTGGTTCAGCACCAGCCCGCGAGTCTTGCCCTGGTAAATCGCCGCAGCTTGATAGCGCGTGATCTTCTCGTGCTGAACCAACTCTTTAGCTAATAGTTGAGCGTCGCTATTAGCCCGACTGGCCCACGCCTTTTCGACAGCTGCCTGATCCTCGGCCGAGAGAATTCTTAGTTCGCCGAGAACTTCCAAGAACCGGGCCACACGCATCGAGTTAGAGGTATCTCGCGACTCGGCAGCTGACATGTTTCCTGCACTCCCCGTAACTTGTCGAACCAATACCCCACGATAATCGATCGGGGGGTTCTTGTCATTTGATCGACAAGCCGGTCAGCGGTCGGGCGTAGCTGCACAGATTAACAGCAGCGCGTTAAATCCAAGTTCCGCGGTAGGACAAGCTGTAACTGAGGGGCGTGGTTACCGAGCGTCGATTGCGACCGCCCGAGGTTCCCATGGCGTAGACGCGATCGAAGGCCGACGCTTGAATGCGGCGACCATCGGCCAGCAACATCTCGGCCTGATTTCCGATGGCGGTGAACACGTCATCGCCGAGCGAATCGCGAAGTGTGGCGGTGTCGGTACCTCCGCTACCGCCATTGACGATGACCTTCGAGAAGTTTGTCGCTTGCCGCAAAATCGCGCCGGTCGTCATCACGCTGTACGAGCGACCGCCGTCGAAATTGTCGTTGCCCGCTGAGCCGTTCATGGTGGCCGTGTCGGCACCGCCGTTGTATTGAAAGGCATAAACCCGCGTATAACCGTTGACCGTGTTCCGGAAGGTACTGCCCGCAAACATGGACTGCGTGACGCTGCTCGTGAACGAGTCGCTTCCCGCGGAGTCGTACATCGTGGCAATGTCGGTTCCCCCGCCCGAATTGAAGGTCGTCTGCTTGATGCCCACGAGATAAAGCAGAAAGTTTGCCGAGGTCATCGTGGAAACGGTCTGCATCAACGTCGCGTTCTCGTTAGCGGACGAGCCGTTGAATGTGGCATTATCTGCGCCCCCTTGGCCATAGGCGTAAACTTTGCGGAAATTGTTCGCGACGAGGTTCGTCGTGCCAGTTAACGACACCTGACTGGGTGAACCTACGAAGGTTTGGACAGACGCGTCACCATAGATGAATAGCGAATCGTCACCACTTGTGGAGTTGCCGGTAGTGCGGGAAGTGCCCACCACTTCGTTGAAGTAGGTGTTGCCGCGATCGACCATGATTGAATGGGTGGGCAATTGATAAAGCGTGTCGACGTTGTCCGAGTCGTTGAACACTGCGGTGTCGTTAGCAGCTGCGACGACGATGTTCGTGTTCACGCGATTGACTTGGATCGTGAATCCGCCGCCCACCAGTCGAGCCGATAGGGGCGAGAACGTGATTTGATCGGCGAGGCTGCTGCCGGTGATCGTGCAGGCGTCGGCACCAGAGACGCCGTCAATTTCAATGGTAGTCGTGGTGGGTGAGGCGAAATTCCAGGTCGCGCCATTGAAGGTCACGGCGATCCCCGTCGTGCCGACGAACACGACCGAGAAACTATCGACGGCACTTGAACCCGTAATGATCGCTCGTGTACCCGCGGTCGTTACACCGGTAACCGCGACAGAGGCCAATAGCGTACCGGTCGCATTGCTGAACGCGGATGCGCCGCCCACCGTAGAAATGTTTGCCGTTGCACCCACTGTTCCTTGGGTACCGTCCCAGGCACGATAACTGAGTGACGCGGTGACGCCACTTGTGAGCGTAGAAGTTGGCGTGAACCGCAAGCGGGTTTGCGTATTGACTTGCAGTAACCGCGCGGTCGTTGTACTCACGGTGCTTAGGGATGACCACGTTGCGCCATCATCGCGTGAATAGTCCCAAGCTCCGTTGGTCGAATCGACACCAAAGATGGCAATGCCCTCGAAACCGGCGCCGTCGACATCTGTGATCACGTCGAGCGGGGCCACGCTGGCCATGATATCTGTCAGTCGAGCGCCTACGTTATTCGTGACCACCAAGGCCTCCGCGGGCAACCGGAGCGTGACTGAGGTATCGAGCAGCGGCGCATCGTTGACAGCAGCCAGTTGGATCGTCGCGATGGCGTCGCCCAGCGGCGTGCCGTTGGAGCGGACCGTATAAGTGAACGAGTCCGTTCCCTGGTAGTTGGCTGTCGGCGTATAGACGAATGATCCATTGCTGTTGACCGTCACCGCGCCGTGCGCAGGGGCGATCTTGACGACCACGGTCAGATTCGGGTTCGGCAAGACGTCATTGGCAAGTAAGCCGAGCGCGGTCGAGACATTCAGCGCGGTGTCTTCGGTGCCGCTGTAGGCCTCGCCATTGATCGTGGCCGTGGAAAATAATGACGTCAGCGGCACTACGCGTACGTCTGTTGGTGACGTGTAGAAGAGATAGTTGCCGTCATCGCTGATCGTCATCTGACAATAGGCTGTATTGCTTGAATCGATGCTGGTTCCCAGCGAGACCCGAGTAACTGCTTGCCAATCGCTGGTGCGGTACGCGACGATCTCATTGTTGTTGGCATCGGCTGCATAGAGGATGTCGCGAACGGGGTCAAACGCGACACCGCCCCCTCCGGCATAACCTATTCCGCCGACCGTATTGAGCGTCGCAAGTGTGGACGCATTGAGGATCGTGAGCGTCCCGTTCCACGACTGCCAAGCGATTTTTGCATTATCGCGACTCACGGCAAAGCGCGTGTAGAACTCATTGAGGTCCCGTTGGGCAGGAAACGAGTTCGTCGCTGAGTTGAATACGAAGAACGGGCCCGCTGAGCTGTTCTGCTCAAAAAACGCAAGCTTGGTATGGTCATAGCTTCGATAGATCTGCGTGGATTGCCGCACCTCGCCACCGAAACCAGAACCCGGACTGTCGGTTCTGACCGTCAGTGCGTTGGTGGCAAGATTTATTTGGCGAAATGGCGTCCAACCTGATCCAGAGTAGTTCGTAGTGAAAAAACCAACTCCATTCGCTCCGACACCGACATCGAACGCTCCTGCCTCGCCAAAATCTAACGTATACGGCAGGCTAGTCACGCCGCTGGTTGCCAGATTCAGTTTCTTCACAAAGCCCTGATTACCCACGGGTTGACCATCAGCGATATACAGGGCGCTGCCGTCCGGCATGATATCAAAGCCACCGAGAGCGCCACCCACGGTCAACGGCGCTAAGGTAGTGCGATTGACCGGATCGTAGCGATAGATCGAACCCGAGGAATTCGAGACGTAGACTTGGCTGCGAGTTGCGTCCCAAACGATGTCGCGCGGATTGCTGACCGCGATCGAGTAAACCGACCCGACGCTGAGCGTAATCGTTCGGGTCGTAGTTAGGGCAGAGCCACCGGCGGTCGCATCGTCGGTAATTGTGACGGTGAATGCGTCGGAGCCCGTGTAGCCCGGGACAGGCGTGTAGATCAGCGAACCGGTGGCGGAATTCAGGCCGCTGATCGTGCCGTGCGTCGGCTGAGCGGTCACCGCGACGGTAAGCGCTTGACTCACCTCTGGATCGCCATCATCAATCGGCAATTGTAACGGATTCGCCGCGGACTTGAGCACCGCGAATGAACTCGTGCCGAGCGTGGGGGCATCGTTCGCGGCAGTCACGGTGATGGTAAACGTGCGGATTGCTGAGTAATCGATGCCGCCGTTGATTGTGCCGCCGTTGTCGCGAAGTTGCACGGTGACAGTCGCGGAACCACTCGCATTTGTCACCGAACGAAACGAAAGCGTTCCCAAGCTGTTGATCGTGGGCTGCGTCGAAAACAACGCATTGTTGTTATTCGTTACGACGAAGGTTGGCGTTTGCACACTCGATTCGTTGGGACCTACCGAGATCGCAGTGGCCCAATTGGAGAACGTTTGCGTCACGGCGTCTTCGGCAATCGTGATGTTTGCGCCAGACGTAAACGTCGGAGCGTCATTGATACCGGTGATGTTGATCGTAAACGTTTGCGTGGCTGATGTGTTGCTGCCGCCGTTCGCGACGCCGCCGTTGTCGACCGCAAACACACTGATGGTCGTAGTGCCAAACGCATTCGCGGCGGGTGTGAACGTGAGGGTGCCACTCGATGAAATGGACGGTTGGACCGCAAACAGCGACGGCGTTCCCGCAGTCACCGTAAACGCGACCGTTTGACCGACATCAAATGACCCCAATCCGGGTGAAATACTGGTGACCCAACCGGTTAGCGTCGCCGACGCCGTGTCTTCCAAGACCGTGGGTGACGCACCAATGGTGAACAATGGGGGCGAATTCCGACTGCCAACGTCGATGACGAATGTCTGAGTCAGTGACGTGTCGATTCCACCGTTGGTGGTGCCGCCGTTGTCACGCAACGTGACGCTGACATTCGCAATTCCCGACTGACCGGTGGCGGGCGTAAACGTGAGCGTACCCGTCGCCGAGATTGCCGGCGCGATGGAAAACAAACTCGGATTGTCGCTCGTGACGTCGAACGTGAGCGTTTGCGTCGATTCGTTGCTGGGCCCCTTCGTGATGCTAGTCGCCCAGTTGGTGACGGTCATGAGGCCCGAATCGGTACCGGCCGAGACATTCGCCCCCTTGGTGAAGGATGGTTGGTCGTTCACGGCCGTTACGGTCACGGTAAATGTCTGTGAACCGGAGTAGTTATTGCCGCCGTTGGTGGTGCCGCCATTGTCGGTTGCGTAGATCGTGACTGTAGCTGTGCCATTGGCATTGGCAGCCGGCGAAAAGTTGAGCACTCCTGTTGAGGAGACCGTCGGTTGCACGGAGAACAACGATGCGTTGTTATTTGAAGTGAAGAAAGTGACCGTTTGCGAAGCTTCATTGGCAGGCCCGGGCGAAATGTTCGTCACCCAGCCCGGCAACGAGATCGCACCTGAATCTTCGAGGACGATAGGGTTTGCCCCCTTTGTGAATGACGGAGGATCATTCGACGAGTTGACCGTAACGACAAATTGATCGGTCGTGACAGCGCCTCGCGCGTCGGTCGCCGTCAATGTAATGGTCGCGGTCCCCGACAAGTTGGCAGCCGGCGTGAGCACCAACGTGCGGTTGGCCCCGCTGCCGTTGATCACGATGCCACTCGGGGGAAACAGGGTCGAATTCGAAGCGGTCGCGGTGAACGTAAGACTGGCGGCCGCCGTCTCCACGTCGCCGATCACGACGGGGATGCTCGAAATGACATCTTCGTTGACCGTACGATCAGCAACATCGGTGACCGTCGGCGGATGATTGTCGAGCAGCGTCAGCGTCACCGTTGCAACGCTGCTGTTACCCGTACCGTCGTTGGCTCGGTACTGAAATGAATCGAGGCCGGTGTAACCGCCGGTGGGCGCATAGGTGAACGTGCCATTGCTAGCGAGATTTAATGTACCGTGAATCGGCGGTGTAACGACTGACGCAGTAAGCGGGTCATACTCGGCATCCGTATCGTTGGCCAACACGCCGCGACCATACGACGGTAGACGGTAATGTACGAGCGAGTTGTTCGTGCTGTTGAACGCCCACAATTCATCGAGGTCGTCGGCAACGCCGTAGACCGTGGAACTAAACGGCATGGTACCCAAGGAAGCCCCCGTGGCCGCGTCGTAGTACTGCGACGAACCAATCGCCAAATTGCCCGCACCGGCATAGATCGGTTCCCCGAACGTTCTCAGCAGTTGCACCACATTCGAGGAGTAGAACTGCATCGCTCTATAATAAAAATAGTTGCCGTCGTTCGACAAAGCGACGTCACCCCATGCATAGGCTGGTAACGTATAAAGCCCCGAGGCTTGGACGCGGGTAATCGAATTGCCCGTGAGTTGAAACGCGGCCGTATCCGCCGAAGACGAGCCCGAGTTGCCGTGCAAAATGCGACCGGTTCGGTGATCGAACTCAATATTGCCGGCAACAATCGAACCGTAGACGGAGGTGACGATTGACGTCGGAGCGGTCCCGACCCCATAGTCGTACAGGAGCACATCGACCCATTGATCCTGCTCGAGCGAAATGCACCGCGTGCTGTTGACACCTTCGATGCGATACACGATGCCCGTCGTCGCTTTGGAGCTCCATGTTGCGGTGACCGTGTCGTACTGTTGAATGTAGCTGGGGGTACTGGGTGTGCCGTAGCCGATATTCGTGCCGCCGTAGTCGGCGACATACAGATAGCGCCCGTCGGGCGTAAGATCGATGTCCGTGATCACCGTACTTGCCGTGGAGGGTGTTCGGCTGGACAGCTCGACTCCCGTCGTCGCGTTTACGACGTGAACCTTTGAGGTCCCCTCGCGCACGAATAATAGGTTGCTGCTCGGCGAGTATTCGATCTGGCTCGCAGCGTAGCCCAAGTTGATCGAACCGAGGCTGGTCATTCCCGGGTAAGGCGTCGAGATCACGGCCGCATTGTTGCCCGTCACGCCCGTGTCGTAGTAGCCCGTATAGCTGTCGGCATTCGCGACGGGCGGCGCGCCGGACAACACCAGCCGCTGTTCGAGTCCCTCGACCAGCAGACGACTCTTTAACGATCGTGGTTTGCGCCAGAGTTTCTTCCACTCACGCCACGACATCCATCCCCGTACAAGCTTCATGTCACGCTTCCCCGTTCAATCGTCACGCCGTGGAAATTTGATCACCCTGCCAAAGCCCTCAGGCCACCGGTCGCAGTATAACGCCCCCCAAACTGGGAGGCAATTATAATCCAATGGGCTTAAAACCATGGGCCTTGAGCAGTGCGGTACGGGACACTGCCGTTCCAGTCGGGAACCAGAAGCTCCATCGGTCACGGCGGGAGTTGAGGGAGTTACAGGAGCAAAACTACCGAGTACGCCGATGGCTGGAAAGAAGTTTTTCAACGCACTCGACGACAATTACAGTGTCGTCGATCATTTCACGATTTGCGGCGATATCTATCCCCAATAGGGAGCGTCATTCCCGGTCGACGTGATCGTGATTGATGGCGTCGGCAAGTCAACCCGCCCGTTCCCATGGAACGTGAACGGCAGTGGTGTTACCAAGCTCTACAAGACGTGGGTGGAACTCAAAGATGCCAAACTCTCCAAGTGACTCGACCAAGAAACTGATGTGGGCACCACCAGGGGCTCCGTATCTGGCAATCCAGACTAAGCAACCGGGACAGGAAATAACCTGGGATCGCTTCCTGGCGGGACTGCGAGTTCGGATGGCCAAGATGGATCGCGAGGGAGCGGTGGAAGAATGGGCTCGCACGTGGGAGGAAGTAACTGGCAATCCTCTCCAGTGGACTCCGAAAACGCTGGATCAACTCACGCAGGGGAGCGGGTTCCAGCAAATGCTAACGGACAACGGGATCAGCCCGACGATGTTTCCGATGAAAGCGGAAGTGGACGAGGAGACACAAGCAGGAGTGCAGGAAAGAGCGGACGAGACGGAGAGTCCGGGGATGTTTCTGAGGATGAATTGGGTCCGCTAGACCACTGCTGTGAACAAGCTATCACGGAGGAGGGTCGGCGGTTTTGGCGGCTTGGATCAACTTCCAGACCAAGGCGTGAGTGCCTTTCACGGCAGGCTGCTGTGGCCGGGGCGACAACGCGAAGCTCATGCAACGAGGCGGGCAACGTGGCTGTGGGTTCTGGCAACACGGCGCTCAAGCGGACCGTCGCTTCCCGCAAAAATGCTTGCGACAAGACGGCTGATATCCGACCGAGCTTGCCGTAGACGGCACGGATCGTCGCCGTCAAACGACCGTCGCGCTTCGCCGCCTCGAAGCTCTGCCGACCGCTGCCGCCATAGTGCGTCAAGGCTTCGCCGACCAACTCGACGAGCGTGCCGAATTCAATCCGCCGTTCGCTGCCGGTGCCCCGATGACG
>JAEUIL010000579.1 GCA_016794255.1 Planctomycetaceae bacterium
ACCGATGCGTGACACGCTCGCCTCGTGGCCGATCTGCACGTCTTGCTCTTCAACTTCAATGTACGGATACGTATCGCTGCGGCTCTTGGAGTCGAGAATGAGCGCGTCGCAAACCACGTTGCTCTTGCAATGGGTCGCACCTTTGTCGACCTTTACCAAGCCTCGGTAACTCGCACGACCGCCGTTCTTGCTGATCGACTTCGAGATAATCCGGCTCGAGGTGTTCGGCGCACAATGCACGACCTTCGCGCCTGCATCTTGATGCTGACCATTCGATGAGAAGGCGATCGACAAAATCTCGCCGCGAGCGCCGGGCTCCATCATGTACACGGCCGGGTACTTCATCGTGAGCCGACTGCCGAGATTGCCGTCGATCCACTCCATCGTCGCGTCGCCATAGGCCATGGCCCGTTTGGTGACGAGATTGTAGATATTGTTCGCCCAGTTCTGGATCGTCGTGTACCGACACCGGGCATTGCGTTTGACCATGATCTCGACCACGGCCGAGTGCAGGCTTTCGGTGCTGTACATCGGGGCGGTGCAGCCTTCGACGTAGTGAATCTGGGCACCTTCGTCGACAATGATTAGCGTCCGTTCGAACTGCCCCATGTTCTGGGCATTGATGCGGAAATACGCCTGCAAGGGGAACTCGATCTTCACGCCCTTGGGCACATAGATGAACGAACCGCCGGACCAGACCGCGGTGTTGAGCGCGGCGAACTTGTTGTCGGTCGCCGGAATGATGGTGCCGAAATACTCTTTGAGCAGTTCGGGATGGTCGCGGAGCGCCGAATCGGTGTCCGTGAAGATCACGCCTTGGCTCGACAAGTCTTCACGCAACGAGCCGTAGACGACTTCGCTCTCGTACTGAGCTTTGACACCCGAGAGGAACTTCTTCTCGGCCTCGGGAATACCAAGCTTGTCGAACGTGTTCTTGATCTCGGTCGGCACATCGTCCCAGGTGTGTCCCTGGTGATCCGACGGCTTGATGTAGTAGTAGATATCTTGGAAGTCGATATCAATCGCGCCGCCCCACTTGGGCATCGGCTTCGACTCGAAGATCTCAAACGCTTCAAGCCGATAGTCGCGCATCCAGGCGGGCTCGCCCTTCATTTCCGAAATCTGAGCGACGATCTCGCGATCGAGGCCCTTACGGCTCTTGAAGACGTAGTTCTCTTCGTTGCGGAAGTCGTACTTGTTGATCTCGCCGACCGCAACGTCGAACGTCTCGCTGGTTCTCAAATCCGTAGCCATAGAATCAACCTGTTTCAGGTGGGTGTGCGCTAGCTCAGAACCGCCTCGGCCTTGGTCTGCATCGCGGCCTCGTCGGCTGCGGCGTCGGGATAGGCAGCTCGAATGCGATCGTAACCGCGTTCGTGCAACTCGACCGCCAACTCCGGTCCGCCGGTCTCGACAATCCGCCCGCCGAGCATCACGTGCGTGAAGCCAGGCTTGTTGTGCTCGAGCAGTTTGTCGTGATGCGTGATGATCAGAATGCCCATGTCGGCGCCGCCGATCTCGGCGATGCTCTGGCTGGCCAAGCGCACGGCATCGACGTCCAAACCGCTGTCGGTCTCGTCGAGAATCGCGAACTTGGGACGCAACATGGCCATCTGCAAAATCTCGGCCCGTTTCATTTCGCCGCCGCTGAAACCATCGTTCACATAGCGCCGCGCGAA
>JAEUIL010000609.1 GCA_016794255.1 Planctomycetaceae bacterium
TACGGGTCCTGGAGGGGACCATGCGACTCAACAAAGCGGCAGGGATCACCGCTCAGGTTGGTCTCATCTCCGTGGGCGACGATTTGCCCGGTGCGGCCACCGCGGCATTGATTGTCGACACTGCCGAACAGATCAGCGATACGGCGAACTTGCGCGTGGCGAGTACCGGCTCGGTACAGTTCAACGGCAAGTTCGAGATCCTCGGACAGCTTCAATTGCTGGCGGGCAGTTCAGGGACTCCCTCGATCTCGATCGCCAGCGAGTCCACCATTGTGCCGGGCGATATTTCGCTTGTACCCTTGGGAACTCCGCTCGCAGGAGCCGCCGCCGAGATTCATGGCGGCACGATTGCGATCCTGCCAGCCACCTGGGTCGGTGCCGCTGCCGTTATTAGGCTTTGGCATATCGGCGATGCGTTTGTGGGCGATGATCTCGAGATCACTTCGGCAATTGTGGATGGGTCGGGGATTAATGCGACTTTAAATACGTTTACGAAGGCTGGCCATGGCGCGCTCGTGTTCAGTGGCACTTCTGCCAATACATTCACGGCGATCACAACGGTTCGTGACGGCACCTTGGCGCTGAACAAGTCCGGCGCCCAGGCTTTGGCGGCAGCCAGCATCACGATTGGTGACGGCGATTTCAGCTTTTCCGGAGATCGCGCGGCGGACTCACTTGAGATTCGTCAGTCGGAACAGTTGCCCGATTACAACACGCCAATTTCAGTAGCTTACACCGGTATCTTTGCGCTCACGTCTCCGGGGGTGACGGAGACGACGGGCATCAATGACTTTCAAAGCTTGAGCTTGGCTGGAGGTGGCGCAATCGCTGGGCCAGGCACCCTTCGTCTCACGGGAGACATCAACGTCAGCGCTGGCCTGGGCGGACCCGCGACAATTTCGGCCAACCTCGATTTGGGTACAGGGGCATTACGAACGATCACGACCGTTCAGCTCGTTGGATCACCGCTGATGTTGATTGTCTCGGGGAATATCAGTGGCAGCGCGGGATTGATTAAAACGGGGGGCGGAGTCGTCCGACTCTTGGGCAATAACACTTACAGCGGCGATACCTTTATTCAAGGCGGTGGTTTCGCGGTCAGTTCGAATATGGCGTTCGGCACGGGCATGCTCTCGGCCAGTTCCGGTACGCTGCAAAGCGAAGGGGGAAATTATTCAATTTCCAATCTAGTCTCGCTCGACGGCAACTTCTCTTTAGTCGGCGGTTCGCAGCTTACATTCAGTGGCGAAGTCATGCTGACCGGCACACGTACGATTACGATCACCACCCCGGTCTTTCACACGATCAGCGGGCCGATCAGCGAGTTGGGCGGTTCCTTCGGATTTGTCAAAGCAGGTTCAGGGTTCCTTCGTCTCACGGGTGAAAACACCTTTAGCGGTAACGTCAATATCAATCAGGCGGGCGGTTCGATCATCGTCAGTGGCTCGGGACGATTGTTGAACGCGAGTTCGATTGTCGTTAACTCCGGCACGACATTCACGCTCGATAACTCACAGGTCACTAATAACGACCGGATTCGCAATGCCGCGGGTGTCAGCTTATTTGGGGGGACATTTGAATTCATTGGCAACAATGCCGGAGTTGATGAAACGGTTGGCCAAATCACACTGAACGCAGATTGGCAATCCTATCTGGTCACGAACTCGTTGTCAGGCAGTTCGATTCTGCGCGCTCACACGATCGCGCGCAACAACGATTCCTCATTACGAATTCGCGCGTACGGGAGCGCGATCGGTACGGCCAACAATCGTATCGTGGTCAATACGTTGCCCACGGGCGTCTCCGGCTTGGTGAACAATACGTTCCCGTATGCCTTACTGCAGAGCGACGGGGGCCTGGACTTCGTTACTTACGGCGCACTGGGGATCGCCGTTGCACCGTTTGTCACGTCACTCGTCGGGGCCACCGCGAATGACAATGTGAAGCTCTCGGCGAGTGAAGCGATCAATGTGGCCACGACCGTCAATGCGCTCATCATCAATGCCAATGATGTCAATGTCTCCGGAACCAATCCGCTTCGCATCCATTCGGGACTCGTGGGCGTGCAAGGAAGTAACAATCGGATCGCGACGACGGCTCTCGACTTTGGTGCCAATACAGCGTTGTTTCCGGTTCAGTTCGGCAGCAACCTGACCATATCGAGCGTGGTCAGCGGCTCGTTCGGGCTCACCAAGTTGGGCTTGGGCAAATTAGTGTTGAGCGGCAGCAATACGTATGCCGGTGTCACGGATCTGGGCGAGGGCATTATCGAAATTCGGAACGGCAATGCGCTCGGCGTTGCTGCGAACAGTTTATCGGCTCATGAAACGCGCTTACGCACTGGTGCTGAGTTGCAAATCTCCGGCGACATCTCCGTCGGCGAGGAGCGACTGAATGTCATCTCGGCGGGGTCAGGATTCGGACAAGCCGGGTTAGCGAATTCGGTTTCAACTTTTAGTATCGGCTCGGGCGGCAACACGGGCGCGCTGCGAAGTTTGTCCGGCAATAATATCTGGCAAGGCAATGTAGCCATTTTTAGTTCGGGCTTGATTGGCGTTGATTCGGGTAAGTTGTCGATTGGTTCGACTAGTAGCACGGCAGGAATCATTAGTGGTGCACAATTGGCCAAGGTCGGAAACGGCACCCTGGAGTTATTCGGCAATGCAGCGAACACTTACTCTGGATCTACGATCGTAGCTTCCGGATCGTTAATCTTGAATAAGCTCGCGGGCCTGGAAGTGAATGCGTCTAACCGCGGCGGAGCCGCTACGGGCGTGGGAGCCATCGTGGTCGGTGACTTTATCGGCGCGGCAGATGCCGATGCGCTCGTGCTGATGCAGCCCGAGCAGATTTCCGATGCCGTGAATGTGACCATCAACTCAACCGGCAAGTTACAGACGTCCTCGTTGTTGAGCAACGCGGTCCAGGTGGTAACCATTCCCACAACATCAACGGCAGGTGCTACGTTTCGTCTCGGATTAAATGGCGTTTTCACTACCCAACTAGTACACACGGCGACGCCGCAAGAAGTGCAAGCTGCACTCGAAACTATTCCGGCGCTGGCCAACAATGTGGTGGTCTACGGTACACCGCGCAATTACTCGATTGTATTCCGTAATGCCTTGGCCGGCTCGGCGGCGTCGCTGCTGACCATTGATCAAACGCAACTCACCACTTCAGCACTGGCCGAGGCTACGGTGCAAACCGTCGTGCCTGGTGGAGTCTTGGGCCTCGAAAGTATCGGCGGAACGATTGCGTTCACGGGAATGCACTCGCTTAGTCCAAGGTTGGATTTGGGCGGCGCTAACCTGGTTTTAGGCGGGCTTTCTGCGACGGCCGGAAACTCGATTTTTGCTCTCGCTCCTACCCAGATACTTAATGGCTCCTTGGCCTTGAGTTCGCCCATCGCATCCACGACCGCAGCACCGACGCGCAGCCTTGTGATCGGGGACAGCGTGGCGACAGAGGATTTCATCATTAGCGCCAACGTTATCGACGGCGGAGTGATCGGCGGCTCACTGATACGAGCTGGACTTGGACGGGGGGTGATGTCGGGGGCAAACACCTATTCAGGCCAAACTACGTTCCAACAGGGCGAGTGGGACATTACCAGAAGCGAGGGACTGGGCGCAGCTGCTGCCAACGAAGTGCAGACAGTCACGCTCACCGGCGCTACCGGCGGCAACTATCGGCTTACCTTTGGATCCGATACGACCGCACCCATCCCCTTCAATGCTTCGGCAGCAGCCATCGAATCCGCGTTGAATGCAGGAATTGCTATTCAAGCTGCCGGCAGTGTCGCGGTCAGTCAGTTTCAATCCAATGTATACCTGGTTCGGTTCCTGAGTGCCGACCTAGATGTCAGTACGATTGGCACGGCGAGTTCCACGCTCACCGGGCGAGCATCGCCGCCCACGATCTCGATCACTTCGCCCATCAACGGCGGTGCTTCAAACGCGGGTACTTCGATGTTCCTGCAAACTTCGTTGCGAATCGGCGGCAATGCGACTCTTGCGGATGGGTTCTCGCAGTCGAATGTTCTTCTCGGCACATCCACCCTCTGGGCTGCAGGGATGATCCGCAGTCTGAGTGGAAACAATGTTCTCACCGGGCCAATCAATTTTAGTACATCCATCGGTGTCGAAGCGAACAGCACGCTAGATATCCGCTCGGTTATAAGTGGTCCTGGGTTTGTCAAACTTT
>JAEUIL010000173.1 GCA_016794255.1 Planctomycetaceae bacterium
GCTCGTGCTGCGCGGTGGCACGTACTATGAGCACGTCGCGCTCACGATTGCCGGCACGGTCGCCAAGCCGATCACGCTTCGCGCCTACCCCGGTGAAATTGTGATTCTCGATGGCGGTGAGCGCGAGTTCTACGAGTCGCCGCAAACCGCTTGGGAACCATGTCCCGACGGCGCACCGGGCGAGTATTACTCGACGAAACCGTATCCGGGGCTAAGCGACGACCCGATCCGCACGAATCTGCTCGGCAACTTTGGCGACTCGCTCGTGCCACTCCACGGCTATCGTTTCCGCACCGATCTGACGAGCGACAATCCCTATTGGAACATTTCCAGCAAAGTCGAGGACAGCGGCGCGGTCTACACGGGCCCTGGTCTGTGGTACGACACCAAGACCTACCGCATTCACTGTCGGCTCGCGCACACCAAGCTGCCAGGGCTCGGCGAGATGAACTATCGCGGCGAGACCGATCCTCGCAAGCTGCCGCTCGTCGTGGCTCATGGCGCGGATCGCTCGCCGTTGTCGCTCACGGAATGTCGCAACCTTCGCTTGCAAGATTTGGTCGTGCGCGGTGCGCGAGGACCGGCGATCGCGATTCACGAGTGCGCGAACATCACCCTCGACGGCCTCACGATTTACGGCGGCTCGACGTGTGTTCGGGTAAAGAATACCCAGCGGCTGCTCGCCACGCACACCGCGTGTCGCGGTCTGGCGGCACCGTGGACCTTTCGCGGCTCGCTCAAATATCGGGCGATTGAGTCGCAACTCTTCTCAGCCAGTTCGTGGGACCCCAGCGGTCGGGACAACGTCGATTTCGAGCTATCGCATTGCGAGTTCACCGACTCGGTCGATGGTGTGTTCGTCGGCCAAGTGCGTGGGCTGCGGTTCCACCACAATCTAGTCGAGAATGTCAGCGATGACGGCATGTTTCTCACCGCGGCCACCGGCTTCGACGGCTCGACGCATGGCGGCGATGTGCAGATCTATCAGAATCGCTTCGCCCGGAATCTTACGTGCTTCGCGTTTGGCGTCGGCCATGGTCGACAAAAGGTGCTCGAAGGCGGTCGTCAAACCGGCAGTGGTGCCTGGATTTATCGCAATGTGTTCGACTTCCGTCAGCCCGTGATGTATCGCTGGCCGAGCGGGCCGGATGATGTGCAAGAACTCGATTCACTGGGCCGCATTGCCGGCGACCACGGCTCGCCGATCTGGGAACCGATGTGGATCTATCACAACACGATCCTTGCCGGAGACACACCGCGCTACGACTATGGCACCGGTGGCATGGTCGGTGGGATGGGCAAGAGTGGCACGCGGCGCGTGCTGAACAATCTCTTCGATCAGAAGCTGGGTACTCCCGGGCAAACATTGCCCGCCGCGGGTACCGACTTCGTGGGCGATGGCAATTTGTTTTGGAGTGTCGAGTTGGGGGACTCGCTCGCTCCGACCTTCCTCGCCAAGTTGCGTGCGAACAAAGGCATTGCCGCGAGCAAAGAGCGTTACCCGGCGGGCTGGTCGGCGCACGATCAATATGCCGACCCGAAACTCGTTCGCTACGACGTTGATTGGCGCAAGCCGGTCGATCTGCGGCTGAACGACAAGAGCCCGGCGATCGACGCGGGCGTGAAGCTCGACGAACATTGGCCCGATGCGTTGCGGCAAGACGATGAGAAGTCGCCCGACATCGGCGCGATGCCCCGTGGCGTCGAGCCCTGGCGAATCGGGATTCGCGGTCGGCTCGA
>JAEUIL010000692.1 GCA_016794255.1 Planctomycetaceae bacterium
GGCAGCAGCGTGATCTCGCTCATCGCGAACGTCGTGTCGGTCTTGGTCGGAGCCGCGAACAAGTCGCCCGCGAGTTGCCGCACGCGATCGCCTTCGACGAGACCATACGCGATCGTGTCTCCCTTTTGAAAGCGAACATACTGAGCCTTCTCGGCCTGGGCGACCTGCGCGGCAAGCATCACGAACAACGCGGCGAACAATGAACGGCTGGCAAACATGGCGGGACTCCGGCGTGAGGTGGGCGGCGGGCTCAAAAGCGAGGCCAGTATAGACCGGCGGCCTGGGCGGCGAAAGGATTTTGTCCCAGTCGCGAGCAGGCATTCATCTGCATGGTGGTGAGATACCGGCACGAAGAATTCCGGCAGAATCGTCTCATCCGTTGAGTCGTGATCGGCTAACTTATGGTCGTGATTCATACATTCTCTCACAACCAATACTCAGCGTATCACCGATGTTAACGACTCTGTTGATTCCGTGTGCCATCATGCTCGCGTTGCCCGAGGGACCAGCTCGGATCGAAGTCGCCACGTCGGTGGGACGCCTGGACGTGTTCACCTACAAACCGCCTGAGTATCGCGATGGTCCGTTGATCGTGGTGTGTCACGGTGTGTTGCGCAACGCCGAAGAATACCGCGATCATGCGATCGGCATGGCGCGACGATTCGGCGCGATCGTCGCCGCGCCGCGGTTCCCCGAGTCCGAGTTCCCCATCGAGCAATATCAACTCGGCGGTCTGCTGCGACAGGGGGAAGTGCAGCCGCTCGCAACGTGCAGCTGGAACGCCGTGCCCAATCTGGTCGCCGAGATTCGCCGACGCGAGAATCGGCCGCAGTTGCCGTTCTATTTGATTGGGCACTCCGGCGGCGGTCAGTTTCTGATTCGGCTCAGCGGATTTCTGCAAACCGAGGCGGTGCGGATCGTCGTCTCGAACCCGGGCACGTATCTGCTTCCGACGCGTGATGAGTCGTATCCGTACGGCTTCGGCGGCTTGCCATCGGAATTGAGCGACGACGCCTGGTTGAAACGGTACCTAGCCCAGCCAGTCACTTTGTATTTGGGTATGGACGACGTAAAGCGCGACGAGCATTTGAACGTCACACCCCCGGCCGAGCGCCTGGGCCGGCATCGCTACGAACGCGGGCAGAACGCCTTTCGCATGGCCGAGGAACTGGCGCGGAAACACGGTTGGCCCTTCGGCTGGAAAATCGTGCGTGTCCCGCAAGTCGGCCACGATCACGCCGCGATGTTCGATCACGAGTTGTGTCGACTCGCACTGTTCGGTGAAACTCGCTGATCGCAGTTTGTTAGAGATACGGAGATTGCCGACCACGACGAGCATGTTATCGTCACGATCACACATCGATTACAATCTCGGTGCCGCCCGTCGTCTTCCCTTGATTCATCGAGGTCCCGCCGATGTCCGCCCCGTTGCTCTCTGGTCTGCGTTCCGCACTCGCCTTGCTGCTGCTCTGCATTCCGTTAGCGGCTCAAGAGCGGGTTGACATCTTGCTGCAAGGCGGCACGATCTACGACGGCACGACTGCCGAGCCGCGCACGGGCAATGTCGCGATCAAAGGCAACCGGCTGGTTGCGGTCGGCGAGTTTGACGCGAAACTCGCCGAGGTCGTGATCGACTGCACGGGACTCGTCGTGTGTCCCGGGTTCATCGATCTGCACACGCACAGCGATCGCTCGATCACCGATCCCGTGGGCCGGGCGAACGTCAACTTCTTGACCCAGGGTTGCACGACGATCGTCACGGGCAACTGCGGTTTTGGACCGGTCGATGTCGCCAAGTACTTCAGCGAGATCGACTCGGCCGGCGCGGGGACGCATGTCATTCACATGTTGCCGCACGGTTCGCTGCGCGAGGCGGTGATGGGCAAGACGCGCCGCGATCCCACGGTCGAGGAAATCGAGCAACTGTGCAAGCTCGCCGACAAGGCGATGGTCGACGGCGCGTACGGCATGACGACCGGCTTGATCTACGTGCCGGGCATTTATTCCAAGACCGACGAGATCGTGGCCGTGGCCAAGGTCGTGGCTCGGCACGGCGGCATCTATGGCAGCCACATTCGCGGCGAAGGGGCCACGCTGCTCGACGCAGTGCGTGAGGCGATCGAGATTGGCAAGCAGGCCGAGTTGCCCGTGCATGTGTCGCATTTCAAAGCGAGCGGCAACCGGGTGTGGGGGACGCTGCGTGCCGCGGGGCAGATCATCGAGCAAGCCCGGTCGGCCGGTCAACGCGTCACGGCCGACCAATACCCGTACACCGCGTCGAGCACTTCGCTCGAGGCGACGCTGCTGCCGGCTTGGGCGCGCGAAGGAGGACGCGAGAAGATCAAGGAACGACTCGAAGACGAGCACGACAGCAAACGTCTGCGAGCCGACGTGGCCAAGAAACTGACGACCACCGATCGGATCGTGATCGCCAACTATCGGTCGCGACCCGAGTGGCTCGGCAAGTCGCTCGCCGAGATCGCCAAGGCGGACGGACGCGAAGAGGTCGACGTGGCACTCGACATCGAACGCAACGGTGGCGCGTCGATCATCCATCACAACATGCACGAGGACGACGTTCGCTACGCGATGCAGCTTCCGTGGGTCTCCACGGCCAGTGACGGTAGCGCGAAAACTCCCGGCCTCGATCGGCCTCATCCCCGGTCGTTCGGCACGTTCTCGCGCAAGATCGGTCGGTACGCGATCGCCGATTCGGTCATCACGCTGACGCACGCCATTCGCAGCGCCTCGGGTTTGCCCGCCGACATTCTCGGACTGACCGATCGCGGCTATCTCAAGCCGGGGTTGATTGCCGATGTGGTCGTGTTCGATCCGAAAACGTTCCGCGATCAAGCGACGTTCGACGATCCGTTCCGTTACTCGACCGGCGTGCGGCATGCATTCGTCGCCGGTGTGCGCGCCATTCACGAGGGCGTGCCGACCGGTGCGTTGGCAGGCAAAGCGCTGCGCAAACCCGCGGCAAAAGAGCAGGCAAAGGCGAAGTAAGACTTACAAGGACGCAAATCGCACGACTACCGTTTCCACGGTGCTCGCCAATTGTCGGGGACGGGCTCGGAGGCGGCTTGAACGTCGCGGGCCGAGAGCGGCACGCTCCAGATGGTCGGATGTCCGTCGCTGGTGGCCGAGGGGCCTTGAAACGCGGCGTTGCGCACGTTGGGGATCAACTGCACGTCGAAAATCTCCTCGACGCCGGTGACAAACTCGAAGTGCGCGGCCAAGCGACCGGTCGGCAGATGAATCACGCCCACGCCGCACTTCAGCTTCGCGCGATCCTCGGCGATCGGCACGCCGCCAAACGTGCTCTTCTCACGAATCTTGGAGAGCCCCACGAATGCGTAGGGGCCATGAAACGCCAAGCCACGCGTGTATCCCGGAAGCGCCGCGACGGGGGCCAAGCGACCGGTGTTGGCCTCGACCGCCGTCAAGCGTCCGTGGCCCGAGTCGAGCACGAACAGTTGCCCCTGATACACCCGCGGCGAGTGCGGCATGGCCAAGCCGCGCGTGATGATCTTGCCTGTGGGGACTTCCATGATCAGCCCGGTCGTGACTTTGTTCGGACGCCAACCGGCCGAAGTGTCGGTCTCGGCCATCATCGTCACATAGCGCGGCGCGCCGTCGACCATGGCCATGCCGTTGAGATGGCAACGATCCTCGGCCGCGAGTGACGAAATGAACGGCGGTCGCCAGCGTGGCAAGAAACTGAACGAGTCGCTAACCGTGCAGATGCACGAGAACAGCGTGTTGACCACGATCAACTCGTCGCCGACCCAAGCCATCTCGTGGCCGTGCAACTCGCCGGTCGCATAGCCGGTGCGGGCCAGGAAACAGCCGTCGAACCGACCGGATGGCTCGAGCCTGCGAGCGATATCCGGCGCGCTGCGCATGATCCAGATCACGCCCTTGGAGCCGACGGCGATCTGTCGCGGACCGACGGCGATGCCCATCGCTTGCTCGAAATTGTGAAACGACAACTCGAGTTGCCCCTGATGCACGCCGGCCACTACGAGCTTGCCCGCCTGATACGTCGAGATCAGCAGCGTGGACGACAGTTGTTCGAGAATCGAGACGAAGTCGCGCGAGTGTTCGTACTTGACCTCGCGCTGCTTGGGTTCCGGAATGTGCGGTTCGTCGTCGTCGAGTTGATCGTCCGAGTCGTTCGCCATCGAAACGCCAATCCTGCCAGGAGCTCAATTGTTCCAACGTAACTCAAACTACGACTGCGGTGGGTTCTCACGGGCTCGCAGGCGTTCGTCCCAATAACGATATTGCGGATCACCAACGCGGAAGGCAAAGACCGCATCGGGAGCGCGTGACCCGTTCCGCTCGCGCGAACGAACCCGGACCAACACCGCGCCGTCGGTGCGGCGTTCGATGCTCAGGGCGTCGGCGGCGATATCGGAGAGCGACATGACAGGCTATGCGGACGGGCTGCCCCGCGGGGAGATTCTGGAGAACCGCCCGATCGACGAACCGGGCGATTCAGCACAGCCCTATTATCCTCGGTTCTACAGAAAAATTCCATGGCGAAATCCGCGGCAAAATCCGCCCGAGCGGCGACCGGCGGCGGATCGACACCGGCCGGACCGCTCTGGGGAAGGATGCCCGGTTCACATTACTAGCGATCGGTGCGGAACGGGATCGCGGGCAGGCCGTCCTTGTTGAACAGGTTGGCCCAAGTCTGATTGGCGGACCAGCCGTAACGCACTGCCGCGGGCTTGGCGATCCCCTCGGCCTGCAGCACGACCGTGTCACCCTCGATCACGGCGTCGGCCCAAACGAACTTGTTATCCTCGCCCGCAATGGCGAAGCCTTGCAGCTTGTCGCCGTGACGATGTGCCAACCCTTGACCGACGTGCGTGAAACGAACGCGGACCTTGTTGCCGTCGATCGTGTGCGATTCGTAGACCGGACCGAGATACTCGATCTTCTCACCATACGCGAAGCCGCGCGCCACCCGGGCCGCACGGTCACCGTAGCCCGACTTGTTCGCCGGATGAATGCCCGGCCCCAAGTCGCTCGAAGTGACCATCGCCGTGTTCGGGTGCTGCATGATGCGAATGTGCAACTCGCGATACTGACCATCGGCTGGCACCACCGCCGGCAGCTTGCTGAACTTGTCACCCTTTGAAGTCGTCGGAGCATCGTAGTCCCACGCGCAGCCCATGCCGCTCGGCTTCTGCACGTACAAGAACGGAAAATCTTGCCCCCAAGCTTTACGCCAGCCGAGGATCAGTGCCCGCATGGTGTTGAACTGATCGACACCGCCGAGCGCCGTGCCCGACTCGCCTTGATCCCACAGCACACCGCGAATCGCATGCGGCACCATCGGCAGAATGTGGGCATTGTACAAGTGCCCGATCTGGCCGTTGGACTTGCCGCCGGCGGGATCGAGCAGCGGCTTGCGCGGCAGGTTCTTGCCCGCCGCTTTGGCCTCGGCCAAGGCTTTTTCGTACCCCTTGAGTAATGCTTCGTAACGAGCTTGCCGCTTTTCCAGCGGGTTGTCACGATCGTAAGCGATGGCCTGTTCGCGACAGCCGCTGTCGGCGTCGAGCATCTCTTGCGTGAGCCAGTAGCCCGACGGCGTGCCACCCACGGCGCCCACCATGAGCCCCACCGGCTGCTTAATCTGCTCCTGCAAACGAATGCCGAACGACAACAGGATTGCCGAGAATTGCGAGGCGTTGTTCGGCGTACAGAGCTGCCAAGTGCCATTGCCCTTGAGCAATCGCAGTTGCGGACGCTCGACCGTGGTCAGTTCCTTGAGCACCGGATCGTTGTCTTTATAACCGTTCGCAGGACCAGCCATGTTCGACTGACCCGAGCCGACCCACACGTCGCCGACGAGCACGTCGTTGATCGTGATCGTGTTGCTGCCCGTGACGGTCAGGCTCTCGGGACCACCGGCCGACAGCGGCGCGAGTTTCACCGACCACTTGCCTTGCGCGTCGGCCTTGGCGGTTTGGGTTTGCTCGCGGAACTTGACGGTCACCATCTCCCCGGCATCCGCGGTGCCCCACACCGGCACAGCCATGCCTTGCTGGAGCACCATGTGATCGCTAAGCACGTTGGGCAACTTGACCGTCGCCGAAGCGATCGAAACGGAAAGGCCAAAGCAGGTCACGACGACCAGCAGGCGAGCGAAGAGCGCGGACATGGCGGGAATCCTGGGTAGGGAGAAATGGGGCGGGCGAGCGGATATCATAGCCCGAGCGCGATCGCAATGCACGCTGCGCCCCACTCGAGAATCCTCAATCCACACACGAAAATCGCGTTGCAAAACCGCCCTTTTGTAATCGCTGTCTAAATTCTTCGTGAGAATCCCGCGCGGATCGCCAAGTTCTCGCAACTCGCGTAGCACGTTTTGGACGATCTGGTCATAATGCCGCGGCCAAATGGATTTGTGCTATCACGGATGCGAAGGAGCGAACGCATGATGCGGGTCTGCCAACGGCTGTTTGTGTTGTTTCTGTGCCTGATTCCTCTGCCGGTCACGGCCTTCGATGGTCAAGCGGATCTCGCTCAGGCGACCCAACTGAAGATCACGGCCGAGTCGCTCGATGAACTGGGCGAGGTCATCAACCTCTGTCAGCGTGCGATCGACAAAGGTCTCACCGGCGACGAAGCCACGTTCGCCAAGCAACTCTTGGCATCGACGCTCACGCAGCGCGGGCTGGCCATCACCGAAGTGATCTTCGCACCGGAACGGCCCGATGCTCGCTGGCAACAAATGCGTCGTCTGGCACTCGCCGATCTCGAACGCTCGTTGCGAGCCGAAGCGAAACAGCCGCAGGTTCACATCGCCCTGGCCAAGCTGCAAGCCTTGCCGGGCGGCAACGTCGATCACGTGATGGCCGCTCTCGACGAAGCGGTGAAGCTCTCGGTCGACGATCCCGACACGCGGGTCGAGGCGCTGATGATGCGGGCCGGTTTGCGCGAAAGCGTTTCGGACCGGATCGGCGATCTCGATTTGGCGATTGAAGCGAAGCCGACTGATCCGCAACCGCTCCGCGCTCGTGGTGCACTGCACCTGGCTCAAGAGAACGGCGCGAAGGCCCTCGCTGATTTCGACGCGGCGATCAAGCTCGAACCAAATCATGCTCTGACGCACGAGGCCCGGGGCGCGGCGCTCGCCATTCTCGATCGGCTGGAAGATTCGCGCGCTGCGTATGCCAAGGCGATTGAACTCGAACCGAAGGCGTCGTCGGCTCGAATGCAGCGCGCGCAGGTCGCGCTGCTCGAAGAGAAGTTCGCGGAAGCGATCAGCGATGCGACCAAGATTCTCGAAGCGGACGACGAGAATCACGCGGTCCGTTTACTCCGCGCGCAAGCGTATCTGCGGAACGATCAGCCGAGCGAGGCGCTCGCCGATGTGAACCAAGTCCTCAAGGCTCGGCCGGGTGTCCCGCCGGCGCTGCGGCTGCGGGCGCAAATTCACGCCTCGCAGAAGAAGGTCGATCAAGCGATCGCCGATCTGCGCGAGATCGTGCGACGCGACCCGGATGATCTCGAAACGCTGTTTCAGATTGCCGTGCTCTACCGGGGTCAGAAGAATTTCGGCCGTGCGTTGGCATTGTTCGACGAGTTGCTCGAGAAGCAGCCCGAGGCGTGGTTCGTGCGGTACGGTCGAGCCGATGCGTATCTCAGCCTGGGCAAGCATCGCGAAGCGCTGCGTGATTATGACGCCGCTTTGAAGCAGCAGCCGAAGGATAGCGGCCTGCTGAACAACTTGGCGTGGTTGCTGGCGACATCGCCCGAGGCCAGCGTTCGCAACGGCAAACGGGCCATCGAACTGGCCACGCAAGCGTGCGAGATCACCGAGTTCAAGGCGGCCCACATTCTCAGCACGCTCGCCGCGGCGTATGCCGAGAGTGGCGACTTCGCGACGGCCAAGAAATGGTCGCAGAAGGCGCTCGAACTGTGCTCGCCCGACTTGAAGAGCAACTTGGCCAAGGAGTTGGCCAGCTACGAGGCGGGCAAGCCGTGGCGTGAGTTATTGCAAGAAGATCAGGAAGTCACGCAAAAGAGCGGAACGACCAAACGCTGAGCGATCTGAGCCGGATGTCGCTGCCGACAGTGCAGCAGTGGCACCCGCGGCAGGTGAGGTGTAGACTGCTGTGAATAGTCCGGCACTGCACTTGTTACCGGGGCATGGGACGTGACCCGATCGGTTATCGTACGGAATCGCTCGCTCGGCAGTCTTCTGTGGCTGTGCGGCAAGATCAGCATCGGGGTTGCCGGGCTCTCGGTGATGCTCGTGAGCCCCGGGTGCTGGTGGAGCAGCGAGCCGGCCGCTGAGAAGAAGCCAACGGAAGAAAAGAAAAAGGCCGAGCCGCTGCCGGACATTCAAGCCACGCCGCTCACCAATCGGCGGACGATCACGTATCCACGCCGGACCGGTGAGTCGCAGCCATTGTCGTTCAAGCCTGGCCATCAGATACCGGTGACTTGCAGCCTGCGGGCCAATCGCGATGACTACCGCGGCACGCTGCGCTGGCAACTCGATGGTCCCGGCGGTCGTTCCGTCTCGCAGACTCCGCTCGTGCGGTCACTCGACTACTCGCGGCCAGCCACGTTACCGAAGCAACAATGGCGGCAGTTT
>JAEUIL010000695.1 GCA_016794255.1 Planctomycetaceae bacterium
ATCGCGCGCCGCTTTAACTGCCAGATCAATGTCGGCCTTGTCCCCTTCGGCCACCTGAGCGATCACCTCTTCCGTCGCCGGGTTGATCGTCTCGAACGTCTTGCCGCTCTGACTCGGTTGCCAACGGCCACCGATGAAGCACTCGGTGTGACGGACTTGCGGTTGTTTGATACTCGGTGCAGTTGCAGTAGCCATGCGACACCTCGAGAGTACGATGCGGAAACGAACGTGGCCGGCGGCGTGAGCGCGTCCACGTCTCACATTTTACCGGCACTTGCGGGGCCGAGCCAGAGAAGTGGGAGAAATGACGAATGTCCAAGCTCGAATGCCGAAAGAAGCACGAATGACTAATGTCGAATTCGTCATTCGGTCATTCGACATTCTTTCGGCATTCGAGCTTGGACATTCGTCATTCGTCCCGATTCATTTCTTCGCGGGAAATTCACGCGTAATCTCCAGCACTTCGTCGAGCACTTTGCCGTTGGTGGCGATCGCGTCGCCGCTGTAGATCGTTGGCGCACCGCTCCAATCGGTGAAAGTCCCGCCCGCCTCTTCGATCACCGGTTGCAACGCGGCACAGTCCCAGACATTCATCTTGGGATCGACCATCAGCTCGGCGCGTCCGGTGGCCACCATCAAATAGCCATAGCCATCGCCCCAGGTGCGTCCGAGCCACGAGGCAGCTTGCAAACGCTCGTAAGCTGGTCCGCGACCGACGTTGTAGAACGTCTTGACTTCCGATGTGCAGAAGAGGCTTTCGCTCAGTTTTGACTTGGATGAGACACGCGCCGGCGTGGGTTCGCTGTTGCCGCGCTGATACCAAGCACCGGCCCCTTTGGCGGCATAGACTCGCTCGTCGAGCGCCGGGATCTGAATCACGCCCACCACGCTGCGGCCAGCGTGCTCGATGCCGATGAGCGTGCTGTAGAGCGGAACGCCCGAGATGAACGACTTCGTGCCGTCGATCGGATCGAGAATCCAACGATAGCCCGAGTCGCCCGCCTTCTCGGGAAATTCTTCCCCCAAGATTGCGTCGCCGGCGAACTCCATGGCGATGCGTTGGCGCAGATACAACTCGGCTTCGCGATCGGCGATCGTCACCGGGGAGGCGTCGGACTTCAACTCGACATCGACGCCGCGCTGAAAGAACTGCAACGTGATCTGCCCCGCCTCGCGGGCAATGTTGATAGCAAACTCGAGGCGCGTGAGTAGATCGCGAGCATTCATGGGGAGACACGACAGGCGCGGTGGACGAGATCGATGGAACGCCCGCGACTGTAACCGAAAGCCCGGCCCAACGCACGACCAGCGGACGAATTTGCCCCAGCAAGTGGCCGAGTTTACGGGTTGCCACCCTGCGGCGGATCGACGTACAGAATCGAATAGCCAGGCGGCGTATTCTCGGTGAGCTTCGGCGGCTTATTGGGCAGAAGCGAAGCGAGTTTCACGGCCGACAACTCGCGGCGGGCCACCAAGCTGACCTCATCCAACGCGCCTTGCAACTTCTCGGCCGACTCTTCGTCAAAGCCTTGTTGCGTTGGCAGGTTCGAGGTCATCGGGCCCTCGACCGCTTCGATCACATCGAGCAGCGAGATCGACTCGGGCGTCCGTTCCAGCTTGTAGCCCCCGTCGACGCCGCGCGTGGAACTGAGAATGCCGTGGGTGACGAGATTGCGCAGAATTTGCAGCAAGAACCGCTCCGGCATCTGCCCGGCATTGGCGATCTGGCTACAGGGAATCGGCACCCCGGGCTCGGCCTGCGCAAGCTGAATGGCCGCCCGAACGGCGTAAGACACGGTCCGCGAGAGTTTCATGGCTAACCCACCGCCTTCCTGCGGGGGCAACACCTCGCTCGGCCGGAAACAGGGCATCTTGCCCGATCTAGCACGAGGATGTCACCAAACGCGTAGCAAATGCACATTCATGATCGCTCCCGTCGCAAGCCTGCGTCAGGATTCGATCATGTTCTCACATCAGCAACACAAACGTCGCGAGCGTGGCAAACGACACACAATGCAACGCGAACATTGCTAACTAAGAACGTTCACACAAGGCTAGATGACTGGGAAATTTCCCGTGGCGACGAAAGGGGAGTCGCTGGTGTCACCGAACAACTGCGCGAACTGGCGAAGATTATGAAGGTGATGAGGGCCCGTTGTCAATCAATTTCGCTGGGAGAATTGCCTGGATCAAAATCATGATCGCCCCGGTGACCAAAAAGCTATCGGCGAGATTGAAGTTTGGCCACGTCCATTCGCGGAATTGCCACAAGATCCAGTCCCGGACGGCATATCGTGGGTAACGGGCCAGTTCCTCGGTCCACCATAGTCCCAAGCGATCGTAAAGATTGCCCAGAATGCCAGCCATGATGAACGACATGGCCGTGTTCAACCACCGGTCGAGCGCCGCACGAAACCAGAATAACCAGATCGGAATGCCGGCTGCGGCGGTGATCGACAAACTGGCGAAGATAAACACTTTGCCTTGGCCAATGCCGAAGAGAGCACCTTGATTGAGACTGGTCTGGAAGCCGAAATAGTCGGGCACAATCCAGTAGGTATCGCCCCCCGGCGGGCCAAGCCAGCCGAAGACCCACGACTTGGTGCCGAGATCGAGTGCGCAGCCGAGTCCGGCGATCAGAAGAAACGTGATCCAACGATTCGCGGGGACCGGGGGCATGATGAGCGAATCATAAACCAAGCATGGTAGCGCACCCAGATCAATCGTAGCGGCGATCGCGATTGAGTCGTGGTGCTTGCGGCGCAGATCCACAAAAAAACCGAGGTCGACGGCGGGGAGTCGACCTCGGTTTCAGTTTTTCAAACAGACGTGCGGTCAGCCCGGGCTTAGAAGCCGCGTTGGGCTTGCTCGGCGCACTTAACGCAATTGCTGGCATACGGAATTGCATTCAACCGGGCCTTGGGAATCTTGCATTCGCAATCGTCGCAAATGCCGTAAGTCCCTTCCTCGATGCGCTCCAAGGCGCGTTCGATCAATTCGAGAGTCTCTTCTTCGTTCGTGATCAAACTCAACGTAAATTCTTGCTCGAAGTTGTCGCTTCCCAGATCAGCCATATGGATCGGCATGCTGGACAGATTATCACCACGATCCATGCGGTTTTTATTGAGCGCCGACTCGGCCATCTGGGTCACATCGCCCCGCAGCCGGGCGCGAAGTGCCAAGAGTCGCTCCTTGTACACCTTCGACTCAGTCTTATTCATCACGGATTCTCCACAAAGTTCCTGTCGGGTAGGGTTTTAGAGCCGACAGACTCGTTATCTTAGGCCCCCCCATTGCGACTGTCAAACAATTAACCACCCAAAAGGATGGGTCACACGAAAAGCTAACCTCAAACGGAATAGTGACTTAAGGTAGATTGGGTGAATTCTAGGATTCGGTCCTAGGCGGTTCTCCGAGACGGGGAGCTCGCCTTGTCCGAGGGGATTCCAGCGGTAGACTTAAGCTCGCCCTGGGCCCCGCGAATCGCCCCGGCCTGGTACCCGTTTGCGCGTCTGTTTTCTGAGGAACTTCCCATTAGCACCGCGGTCTTGACCGAACTGGCGTATCAGAAGTGCATCCATCCGGACTGCGGCGCGACGTTCGACCGCACTGAGGTGCTCACCGAGTGTCCACGCTGCGGCAGCTTGCTCGATGTCGAATACGAGTGGGATCGGCTCACACCTCCCAAGGACTGGTCGGCCATCGAAGCCAAATGGGCTCGCCGTAACGAGCCGCTCTGCTTCAGCGGCGTCTGGCGGTTTCACGATCTGCTCCCCTTCGCACCGCCGGAACATGTCGTCACGATCGGCGAAGGTCAGACCTTGCTGCAACCGTCCAACGGCGTCGCCAAGTTCGTGGGCGTCAACGATGGTCGGCTCTATTTGCAGTACGAGGGAATGAACCCCTCGGGCAGCTTCAAAGACAATGGCATGTCGGCCGCGTTCACGCATGCCAAAATGATCAACGCCAAACGGGCCGCCTGCGCCTCGACCGGCAACACCAGCGCGGCGCTCGCCGTGTATTGCTCGGTGACCCGTTT
>JAEUIL010000697.1 GCA_016794255.1 Planctomycetaceae bacterium
GAGACCCCGGCCATCGCCAGCATCATTAGAAACCACAACGATTTGGAGAGCATGGTCATCGTGCCAGGAACTGGGAGCCAAGTGGGGAAGACGAGCGGGGGAGAGACAGGATCATGGGGGACAGGATCATGAATGAGAAGAATTTTGGTTGGAGTGACTCAACAACACTCATCTGCATACCTTATCTCTTCATCTCTTCTTATGATCCTGCGCCGCATGATCCTGTCACTCTTACTGAATTCGTTTTTACGTCACTTCGCCGATTTCCCTTTCCCCTTGCCCTTCTGCGGACCGCCGCCTCCTTGATTGCCGCGCATACGCTCGGCTTTGGGATCGTAAGCAGGGTTGGCATCGCGCGGGATGGCCGCACCGGTGTCTTGCTGCCACGTCTGCAAGGTGCGGTACAAGGCTGCGGCTTTGTCGGGCTGAGACTTGGCCAGATCGTGTTCCTCGCCGGGGTCGGTGCGCAGGTTGTACAACTCGCGGTGACCGCCATCTTCATAGAACTCGATGAGTTTCCAGTCACCATCGCGAATTGCGCTCGACGGCGTCGCTTTGCCGACATAACAAGGGAAGTGCCAGAACATGCGCGACCGAGGCGTTTCGGCCGCGCCTTGCATAACCGGCAAAAGACTGACGCCGTCGAGCACTTTGTTCGTGGGCGATTTGGCTCTGGCGAGTTCGAGCAACGTGGGATACCAATCGACCGTGGCCACCATGTCGTTGCATTTCGTGCCAGGCTTGCTGACTCCGGCGCCGGCCACGACTGCCGGCACGCGAATGCCCCCTTCGTACAACTGCCCCTTGCTGCCGCGCAGGGGAGCCGTGTATTGCTGGGTGCCACCGTTGTCTGAGGTAAAAATGACGAGCGTGTTGTCGGTGAGCTGCAACTGCTCCAGTCGCTCGACGATTCGCCCCACGTTGTCGTCGACTGCCTCGATCGTAGCGGCGTAGGCCGAGTTGTCGCGATCGTCTTGGCTGCGGGCTGCTTTCTGTTCGTACTTCTTGAGCAGCTTGGCCTTCGGTTCATACGGCGCATGGACGGCGTGATCGGGATAGTAGGCAAAGAACGGCCGGTCGCGGTTCTTGTCAATGAACTTGAGCACCTCGTCGGTAAGCCGGTCGCTCAAATACTGGCCGTCATCGTCGAAGTAGGCGTCCTTGGCGAAGCCGATCGTCTCGGGAAACACGACGGTATCGAAGCCTTGCCCACCGGGTGTGACGGGCCCACTGCGTCCGCGCCCGAGATTCCACATGCCGAAGAAGCCCGTCGCGTAGCCTGTTTGCTGGAGTGCTTCGGCGATGGTGACGTTCTCGGTCGACAAGTCCGATTCGCTGTGAGACCCGATGATCTTGTGCCACGGTGAACCGGCGGGCTGCCGCGGATCGACCACGGTATAGATGCCATGCCGCGGCGTGAATTGTCCGGACATGAGACACGCCCGGGTGGGAGCGCAGTTCGGCGCACTCGAGTACGACTGCGTAAACACCAAGCCACGTTCGGCGAGGGCGTCGATGTGCGGCGTTTCGACAAACTTATTGCCCATGAAACCGACATCACGCCAACCCATGTCGTCCATGAGGATCAAGACGATGTTGGGGGGACGCGATGTATCCGCCGCATGCGACGTTGCGACGGTGAACAGGGCCAGGGCAATGATCGCGAGCAGGTTGAAACGTTTCATGAGAGCGAATTCGTTGGGTACGTAGATTCTCCAAGCCGGCGACTCGGTCGCCATGACCGATGTCGCGACCACCATCGCGTCGCACACCTCGGCGGCGGAGCCGACGTTTAACGTGTTACGATTTGTCGGCCGTAGGTTTCTCAGCCGGTTTTGTGTCACGTTTCGCTTTGGGCGACTGAATGGGTGAGGCCGTGGTAATGCTGAATTCATGGCCGATCACGCGAATCACGCCGACGTTGGGTTGCGGCACAAGCTCGACTCGCGCGGAAATGTTGTCGCCGTTACTGGCATAAGCGAGGCTGTTGAATCGCGCCGCGAGTGCTAATTCGGCGCTGACTTTGACCGGCATGTTTTTACCACCGGCTTGTACTAAGAGCTGCCCGGCTCGGGGCGATTGAACTCGGCCGCGTACGAGGAACGTTGACTTGGCGGCATCATTCGCGTTGTCTTTCGCGTCACTCGGTAGTGAGGTGGGAAACACGCCGAGCGGGTTCAGTGCGTTAGGCTCGACGAACGTAATCGCCTCAACTTCATCGACGACGTTTCCCTGGCGATCAAGTACGGCTTCGAATTCGATAAACGCTCCGATCGCGAACAACGACGTATCCGCCTCGCCGGTTAGTTCGATCAAAGCATCGGTCGTCAGACTGGCGAGATACTTCTTACCATCGTCCGACTCAATGAGCACACCTTGTGGCAAGATGCCTTTGATCGTGCCACTGACATCGGTCAGGTTTTTCTCTTTGTCATCCTTGCCTTTTCCACCCTTGCCACCGCCGCCTTTGCCGCCACCTTTTCCTCCGCCGCCCTTGCCACCTTTTTGAGCTGCGGCAAACGAAGGCCAAAGTGTTGCGATGCCGCCGAGGGCTAACGCTTGCATGAGTTGACGACGTTGCATGGTTGAATCTCCTGGGGTTGAACTCAACGCGGCTTGCCCGGCCCGCCGATCGATGACTCGTCCAAGGTCGTGCTCCCGCTGCGATCGCGATCGGCCTTGTTGAAGAGACTCTCGGCAAAGTCGAGGAGCTCTTGCTTGGTGATGATCTCGTCGCTGTCGGCGTCGACCTCAGCGGCATGACCGCGCACGAAGCCGGCGAATGCGGTCTGCACTCCGCCCCGGTCGTACTCACGCACGGTCAATTTTCCGTCCCCGTTCTCGTCGTACGCGGCAAAGGTGCGAGTCGCTTCGGCCTGCATTTCTTTGCGAGTCAACGTGCCATCCTGATCGGCGTCGAGTTCCGCGAAATGCTCGGCGATCCACGGCTTGCGAGCGCCGCCGGGTGGCGGTCCTTGGCTATCGTCT
>JAEUIL010000726.1 GCA_016794255.1 Planctomycetaceae bacterium
AAGCGATAGCACCCATTTGCTGCTCTTTTGTCTGGCACTCGTCGCGTTGGGTCGGGCCGTTGCTCGAACACAACCCGGCTCGCAGCTGCGTTGGGCGTTGCTCGGCGGCGTCTTGATCGGTGTCGCGCTGCTCGCTCGCGCCGAGGCGTGGGTGCTCATTCCCCCGGTCGCGTTGGCTCCGTTTGGTATCGCTTCACTCGGTTGGTTGCCGCGTGTAAGACAATCACTCGTCCTGTCCACGGCATCGCTCGCGGGCGTCGCGTTGTTTGCAGTCGCTTGGCTTGTACCGCTTGGCGTGACGACGCCACAGGCCGCCATCGAACGGCTGCTCGCCCGTCGTGGGTATGTCGAGGAAATGCCGATCAACCTGCCGTCGCACGTCACGGCCACCGAATTCGCCGACTCGGCCGACTGGCAACTCGCGTCGGGAGCGCCGATGCAGTTCGGTCGCAAAGACCCAACGGTGAGCATTCGCTTCCGCGGCTTCACGACTGCCGTGGCTCGCTTCACCAACGAGTTGCTCCAAAGCTGGCAGTATCTCGTCGGCATTCTGGCAGCCGTGGGGATCGCGGTCTCGCGTGAACTGTGGTGGCGACCGACGGTGTCGCTGCATCGGATCACGTTTGTATTGTTCGTCATCGCGCTCATCGGCTTCGCCACGCAGCATGGCTATCTCGAACGACGTCACCTGCTGCCGCTCGTCGTGTTGTCGCTTCCTTGGGCCGGCCGCGGTGTGATCTACTGCGGCGAGCAACTCGCGCGGCGATGCACGTGGTCAGAACCGCGTGCGCGCTGGGCTACAGCGGGTGCAACTGCCGTGCTGCTAGCGTCGACATCACTGCTGCCACTGCATCCCGGCCGAGTCGCCCATCGCGCCGCGGCCGAGTGGTTGTCGGCTCAAACCGAGTCGGGCGCGGTGCTCGATACCGTCGGGCACTCGGCCCTGTACACCGGTCGCACCACGTACCGCCACGAGATCGCCCCGGCCGCTTTGGTCGACCCCGACTTGCAATTCGTGGTGATCGAATCGGCCGAGTTGCGGTATAACAGCCCCCGAGCCGCGACCTTGCGAGAACTGCTCACGCGATTCGGCACGCTTGCCGCGAAGTTCGAGCCGCCAGCGAATCGCGTGGGACCCGTGGTGCATGTATATCGCTGGTCACCGGCGCGCGTCGCGCTGCATGAGCAATCCACGATGCAGCCGTAGGACGGGTCTCCAGTCCCGTCCCGGTTGAGCTTGTCGTGAGTGTGTGATTCGTGACGTCGTTCAAGGTCGGGACTGGAGACCCGACCTACTGTCGTTCAGACCACCGTTTCGCCTGATAAAATGGATTGAGTGATGCGAGACAACGTTCGAGCCATGGTGCGTGTGGCCGCCGAGACACTAGCGCTCGATGGCCCGGTGTACGAATTCGGTTCCTATCAAGTCGAAGGCCAAATCGGCATCGCCGATCTACGTGAGTACTTTCCTGGCCGAAAGTACATCGGCTGCGACATGCGCCCCGGCCCGGGCGTCGATCGGGTCGAAGACTTGGGCGAACTCACGCTTGCCGATGGCACGGCGTCGACGATCGTGTGTGTCGAAACGCTCGAGCATGTGTTCGAGGTGCGCCGCGCGGCCGACGAGCTGATGCGGGTCCTCGCACCGGGCGGGATCATGATCGTGACCACACCGTTCGACTTTCGGCTGCACGACTATCCGAGCGACTATTGGCGACTGACGCCGTCGTGCATGGCGCGGCTGTTCGCGCCGCTCGATGGGCTCGTCGTTGGTTGGCAAGGACTTGAGAGCGATCCGCACACGGTCTTTGCGATTGGCGCAAAGGCGCCGGTGCCCGACTACTTTGCCACCGGCGTCACGCGGTTCATGAACGGCATGCAGACGTGGCTCAATGCCCAAGCGGCGCAAGTGCCGCTCAGCCGGCTCATCAAACGTTGGACGATCGGTTTGCTGCGGAGCAAAGGGGAACGTCGCCGCGAGTTAGCCGAGTTCGACATCGGCTACACGATTCGCTTGCCGGCTCAGGGCGATTGGCGAGCGGCCATGGGGCTCGAAGTGGCTGAGAAGAGCGTGTCGCCGCGCCGCTCGATGCCGCGTTGAACGAAAAATATTCCGCGTTCTCGCCGTGCGGGGCCAATGGTCGCACGTGAATTTCTCACCGTGAATCTCGGAAAAACAGTTGCGTGGGGCCTGCGTTTTGTTAGACTCTGACGCGTGGGAAATGAGCCCAATGTTCGCACAAAAAGTGCGAGATAGTGGGTAAACAACCCAAATCGCGGCGTGTGACACGCGGCGGTCGCGTCAGTTCACGGACGGTCCTGGTTTCCAACCCGTTCGTGGCGCTGAACTTCCGCAGCGATTGTTTCCCCATGCCCGAGACACCTGAGCTCCTGACCGGCGAGTTTTCGCGCGCGATCGACGAGCGGTTTCGCCTGTCGATTCCGCCCGAGTTGCTCGGCGGCTTGGGTGGCGACGGTGTCGAGTGTCTGCTGACCAAAGAGCGTCCCGGCTGCATTAGCGTCTGGAACGCCGCCCGTTGGCAGGCCAAGTTCGACGGTCGGATTGCTGTGGTGAACGCCAAACTGCACGCCGGCCAGCTCGACGATCGGCTCACCGGTCTCCAGCAATGGGGGCGGTTGTTGTCGACCCGTCAGCGGACGGTGCAGTTGGCCGGTCGAGGTCGATTGCTGATCCCCGAGGGATTTCGCGAGTTCTTGCGAGTCGAACCTGGCGGGGAAGTGATGATTGTCGGCGCGGCGGTGTG
>JAEUIL010000763.1 GCA_016794255.1 Planctomycetaceae bacterium
CGCCGTGACAAGCGAGACAGTTCATCACCCAACCGCCGCGACCGTCGTCGACATATTGATGCGGCCGCGTGTCGGCTTGCGGTTCGTCGGGCGAGCGCGGCGTCAGACCATAGCGGCGATAGGCCAGCGCTCGACGCTCGGCGGCAGTCGCGTGTTCGGCCTGCGCTCGCCAAGGTTCGTCCCAAACCTTCCACAACTCGGCGAACACTTCGTCGTCGAAGTCGGGGGTCAGGTACGGCTTGGTGAGCAGTAGATGATAGCCACGTTCGATCAGAGCGCGGTCGTCGGCGGGCGCGCCCAGCGGCAGGGCGAGCGTGACGAGAACGACGAGCAAGGTGCGCAGTGAGTGCATAGGAAAACAACCGCAGCGCTTGAGCGAGATTAACCCGGTGGCTCGGTGGTTGCTGGCGACCTTTAATTAGCCCAGGCATTTATGCCTGGGTCGGTGAACATCGCGCTGGTTGCCTCCGCCCGGGGCTTAAGCCCCGAGAGTCAAGGTGTGGCGCCGCGGACGTTGTCCCAGGCCTGAAGGCCTGGGCTAATTAAAAGGATCGCGGTTGAGTCCGTTCGAGCAACTGAGCGCGATACGAAAATCGTTCCACGCCTCACTTCAGCTTAATGACTTGCCGCAGGGCGCCATAGTCGTCGGTCCACACCAGCGGTGGGGGATCCTCTTCGTCCCATTCGCTTCGTTCGATCTCGACCAACGGGTCGTGCAGGAACTCTTGGTTGTCGGTCATCACCACCCAACTACACGAGCTGAGCTGATGATAGTTCTCCTCGTCGGCTGGTTGATCGCCGTAGATCCACAACGCTTCGAGGTTCACGGCCTTGGCGATACCCCGGGCGATGGGAATTAGGTTGAGGTGATTGTTCGACAGATGCAAGCAGATAATCCCACCGGGGGCCATGTGCTTCTTGTACAGCTCGACACTCTCGACCGTGAGCAAATGCATCGGAATTGCGTCGCTGCTGAAGGCGTCGACCACCAAGACATCAAAACCTTGCGGCTTGCCATCGGCCAACTGGCGTTCCATCTGAATCCGCGCGTCGCCGAGCACGAGATGATGCGCAGCCTTCGATTGCGATGGCTTGCGATAGGTGAACCACTCGTCGGCCAACCGCACCACCTCGGGGTTGATCTCGTAGTAGGTCACGGTGTCGTGCTCGAGGCCATACACCGCCGCCGAGCCGGTTCCCAAACCGACGACACCCAAGTGAATGCCGGGATACGGTTTCTGCCGGCGCTTGGGATGATTCAGCACGGCGACGCCCACGCCGCTGTCGTGGCCGTAGTAACTCGTCGCCTCGGCCTTGAGCGGACCATCGACGAATTGCACGCCGTGCAGAATGTTGCCGTGAACTAACGAGCGAAACGGCACGAGGTCGGTGCCATCGTACATTGGATATTCTTTGACGCGCAGCACGCCGTAGAAGTTGCGCGTGCGGGCGACGACATCTTCGTTCGATTCGAGCATGTTGCGGCTGAGAAACGCCTGCTGCACGATCAACAAGCTGGCCAGCGGCGCCCAACCCCACCACGGTTGACCCGCGTAGAGAATGCTGCGGCGATCGCGGAACCAGGCCCAACAGGCGAGCATGCTTGTGAGTTCGAGCGCCACGTGAATTTCCCAATAGCCGCTGAAGATGTTCGGCGCGACGACCGCCACGAGCAGTCCACCAAGGGCACCGCCGGCCGAGATCATCAGATAGAACAACGTCAGGTGTTTGGCCGCGGGCTTGAAGCGGACGAGTTCGCCGTGGCAGATCATGCAGCCACCAAAGAGCGCCAGCGAGAGACCACCGATCTGCTGCCACATGGCAAGCTTCGGACCGCCGAAGAGGACGTACACGGCCGCCGCTGCGCCGAGACCCCAGATCACGCCAAACACGGCGCGGTGGTACCAGTCTTCTTTATCGAAGGCAATGATGAACGTGATCAGATATAAAGCCAACGGCAGCACCCAAAGAAACGGCACGACGGCGACCTCTTGGCACATTTGATTCGTCGTCGCCAACAGCAGCATCGAGCCGCAAGCCGCGGCCGCGAGCCAGAAGAAAATGTCGAGCCAAGTCGGCGGCGGGCTGTTGTCGACGCTGCGTGCCGTGGCGGTAGTGCTCGATTCTTCGGCAGGTGCCGGGGCGCGGAAGATCGTCCAGGCGGTCCAGGCACACGAGAGCACGAAGAGCGCGAACCCGACCGACCAACCCTCGGCCTGATGCCGTAGCGCGAACGAGGGTTCGACCACCAGCGGATACGTGACCAGTGCGAGCAACGAACCAACATTGGAGAGCGCATAGAGGCGGTACGGCGAGTGGCCCGGATACGCGCGGCTGAACCAACTTTGCAACAGTGGGCCAGTGGACGAGAGCATCAGATACGGCATGCCGGTCGTGGCGGCGAGCAGACCGAGAATGTGCAGCACCGGCGACTCGGCCCCGTGCGGCTTCCAACTCTCGTGCGGAATGACAGGCAGAAAGGCGAGCGATGCGAAGAGCAACACCAGATGGATCAAGCTGCCGGTGCGCGGCGTGAACCAAGTGGCAACCGCATGAGCGTAGGCGTAGCCGGCCAAGAGCAGCATCTGGAACAACAGCATGCACGTAGTCCAGACCGCGGGCGTACCGCCGAACCACGGCAACACATAACGGCCCATGAGCGGCTGCACCTGGAACAACAAAAACGCGCTCAAGAAGATCGTCAGGGGAAAACGCATAGAAGCAGCACCCGGTTGCGAGAAAGTGAGTGGTTCATGCTAAAGGGTGGTAGGGGTGGGCTCAATGGTTGAATTAGTGGTTTGAGGAGAAGTTCTTGGTGCGTGGTGGTTTGTGCTTGGTTTGGGTTCGAAAATGTGCGGAAAGTGCAGGGCGTGACGAGTGTGCGGATTATTCAGCCCAGGCGAATACTCTGCACCAGGAACTAAGAACTAGGAACTAACCACCATCCCTTAACCACGACCTATGGTTGGTTGTAGCAAGCCCTGTGTCAGGCCTGCGATCGTACGATTGCGCTGAGGACGACCCCCAATCATGTTGCCCTTCGTTCATCTCGACTCGCAAATGGCGGCTCAGTTGCTGCTGATGTTCTTTACTGTTGTGACGGTGTTCGTACAGACGATGTGGTCGACCCGCATCTAAAGCGACGCCGCTGGCCAATTTACCCTCGGGGCGCGACCCGCGTCCGTAGCAGCATTCGGGAGCTGACATGATCGAAAACAACTCGCTGCTCGCCTCTGTGGTTGAGCACTGGCATGTATGGTTTGTGACGGTGACGTTGATCGTCGCCGCGGTGATCGACGGTTTGCAACTCAAAGTTCCCAACTGGATCACGTATCCGATGATCGTCAGCGGCTGGATTTTCAGCGTCGCGGCGTTCGGGGTCGAAGGTCTCGGTTGGAGCTTGCTCGGCACGGTGATCGGTTTGGCTCTGCTCATGCCGGCCTACGCGATCGGCGGCATGGGCGCCGGCGACGTCAAGCTGCTGGCCGGCGTCGGCGCCTGGGTCTGGGGCACCGTCACGTTCTACGCCTTCTGCTACTCGGCCATTATCGGCGGCGTGATCGCCATCGGCATGGTCCTGTACAAGCGAGCCTGGCAAAAGCACAGCACGCAGTTTGTCGCCATCGCGGCCGAGATCGCCGCGGTCCGCGACCCCAACCAACTGTCAGCTATCGCCGCTGAACGCAAGCCGCGGATGTTCCTGTTGCCGTACGGGATTCCGATTGCGATCGGCACGATTTGGTACTTCGCCGTGACCGGGATGTTGATCTAGGTCCGCGAGTCACGCATGCATTGCTCCCCAGCCGGTGGCACGTTCGCCGGCTGGGGCAGCTAGCATTGCTGCGACGAATTGAGTCAGTAGTAAACTAGAGAATGTTTGCCGGTCGTGCCGAAGAAATCGATCAGGTCTAGTGTCGTCGACTTTTCCGCGCACGTGAA
>JAEUIL010000777.1 GCA_016794255.1 Planctomycetaceae bacterium
CTTTGCCCGCATCGATGCCAATGGCGACGGCGTGATCGACGAGGCCGAGCTGAAGAAAATGGCCGAAGGGTTCGCGCAGATGGCCGAGAAAGGAGGCGAGTTCATGACTCGCATGTTCGAACAAGCTGATGCCAACAAGGATGGCAAGCTGTCGAAAGACGAAGCTCCCGAACGGATGAAAGAGAACTTCGACCGCATCGATCGCAACGGCGACGGATTCGTCGATCGTGATGAGTTGCGTGCCGGCATCGGCGACCGGCTCCGCCAACGAGAGTCATCGAAGAAAGAGTAACTCGAACGGCTGATCTCGTCCCTCCGACGAGTTGATTAAGACCGTTTCTCATCCCCGACCCGGTCATGTCCCTCCCCCCAAGAGACATGGCCGGGTCGTTATTTTTTTCACAAACCCGTGAACCTGAACCCTTTGGGGCTATTCTACGTATAGAGAGACAACGGTGACCTGCGGAGGATTCGCGGCATCCAACTTCGAGGGAACACAAGCACTGAGTCAGCCGCGCGACACGGGGGGGACTAAGTCATGACACCTTACAAAGGTCCGGAAGCGTCCGATGTGTTTCTTGATCTCCATGGCTTGACGCCGGTAGCGATTGCTGCCGAGCAGTTAGCCAGCGAGCATTTCGGCACGTGGCTCGAGGGCGAGTTGGAGAAGCTCGTCGCTCGCTGGGAGCATTTGGCGGCGCCGAAAGCGCGTCACGCTGGTGACCGTTTCGGCCGGGCGAGTCGGGGTCTGGACCGGAAGTAAAATCCGGCGCGCCTCGCGGTCGTCGCCTTGCACGATCGATTCTTAAGTACAGTCCCGCTTCGGGGCGAATCTTTGCACTCGCCCCGAATTCTTGCGCGGACCTAGCCGGCGGAAATGCGACCTTTCCTACGGAAAACGGCGTCATCGGTGTGACGTTCGGGGCGCAGTTGTCAGGGTGGGGGGCGAACCGTTAGACTGCGCGGTTCAGACCCGAGTTTTTTGCCGGTTCCGGGCAAGATTCGCCGCCGTCATGGTCGTCGAACGGGGTCACGTGCTCGGCGTGCCCAGCGTTGAACGGAACCGGTCTGGCCCCCACTATGGATGAACCTGAGGAGACAACGGAGTGTTTGTCGCCGCCTCGACCGAATGCTTCCCCCAGCTGTCGCTGGCTGACGCCCTGAACCGACTTGTCGATCTGGAATACACCCGGGTCGAAGTCGCGATGAGCGAAAAGGGAAACCAACTGAAACCATCGCACGTTCACAATCAGTTCGAGAATGCCCTGGCGCAATGCCGCCAGACGCAACGCTTGACGGTCGTGGCGTTTTATCTCGATCTCGATCCCGAACTGCCCAAGGCCGACTACTACGCCCAATTTACGAGCTGTTGCAAGTTGGCCAAGGCGATCAAGGTGGTGCAAATCACCGTCCGCTCGGGCGAACTCGGCACGCCATTCAACGAAGAGATCGAACGGCTGCGCGAGTTGGTGCGAATCGCGACGCTCGACGGCGTCGTCGTGGGTCTCAAGACCGAGATCGGCCGGATGACGCAAGATCCCAGCACGGCCGCCGTGCTGTGCGACAACGTCAAGGGACTCACGATCGCGCTCGATCCGAGCCATTACGTCTTTGGCCCGCTCGCTGGCGTGAACTACGACCCGTTGTTCCGCTACACCTCGCACTTGCAGCTGCGCGACACGAATCGCCACAAGTTGCAAGTCCGTGTCGGTCAAGGTGAAGTCGAGTACGGCCGACTCGTGAATCAGTTGACCAAGTTCAATTACAATCGCGCCCTCTGCGTGAACATTGTCGACGAGAACGATCCCGACATCGATCACTTCGGCGAGATGCGCAAGATGCGATTGTTGCTCGAAAGTTTGTTGTAAATAAAAGAGATCAGCCACCGGTTGCGACGTGAGCAACTCGCTTGCGGTTTCGCGCCGCGACTTAAGCGCGAAACCGCAAGCGAGCCGCGGCGCGTTCTCGCTTCGTCCGTGTTCACCCTCCACCCATCACGAACCACCAACCACTTCCCCACCCTTGTACTCCAAATCCGCACTCATCGATCTGGTCCGCGCCAAGGCGCTTAAGTTTGGCGACTTCACACTCGCCTCGGGCAAGAAGGCCAGTTACTTTCTCGACTGCAAAGAGATCACGCTCGATTCGATCGGCGCGGTAATGGTGGGCGAGGGGTTGCTGGAACTCATCGGCACGCCGCTGCCCGACGCGGTCGGCGGAATGTCGATCGGTGCGGATCCGATTTTGGCGTCGGTCATCACGATCGCGGGCCTCAAGCAACTGCCGCTCCTGGGCGTGATGGTGCGCAAAGAGCCGAAAGATCATGGCACCAAGAAGTGCATTGAGGGGCCGGTGAAGCCCGGTCAATCGATCGTAATTGTCGAGGATGTCGTGACCACCGGCGGCTCGTCGCTCAAGGCGATCGAACATTGCGAGGCGTTTGGCTTGAAGGTCACGCGCGTGCTGGCGATCATCGATCGGGAAGAGGGTGGTCGCGAAGCGTTTGAGTCGCGCGGCTATCCGTTCCAGAGTCTGTTATCGATTCGCGACTTTGGAATCACGCCCCCCGCGAAGAGTTAAACGGTTCGCGGGTTGGGACCAAACACTAAACACCAAACTCCAAACACTTCCCCCCATGCTCGTCTCCTGGTCCTGGCTGCGCGACTACGTTCCTCTCACCGTCTCGGCCGACGAATTCGCCGAGCGGCTGATGATGGCCGGGCTGAACCATGAGAGCACCGAGAGCGTCGGCGACGACTTGGCCATCGATCTCGAAGTGACCAGCAATCGGCCCGACTGCTTGGGTCATCTCGGCATCGCGCGCGAGGCGGCGGTGTTGTTCGGCGTGCCGCTCAAGTTGCCCGCTGCCGAGCCCAAGAGCGGTGCGACTGCGGTCGATACGCTGACCAAAGTTCGCATCGACGCCCCGCAGTTGTGCTCGCGTTACATCGCACGCGTGATCCGCGGTGTAAAGGTGAAGTCGAGTCCGTCGTGGCTCGTCAAACGTCTCGCGACCATCGGCCAACCGTCGATTAACAACATCGTCGACATCACCAACTACGTGCTGATGGAGTGCGGCCAGCCGCTGCACGCCTTTGACTTCCGCAAGCTCGCCGGCAACGAGATTATCGTGCGTGAAGCGCGAGCCGGCGAGAAAATCGAGGCGATCGATCACAAGACTTACGAACTGTCCCCCGGCCTGTGCGTGATTGCCGATCGCGACCGGCCCGTGGCGATCGCCGGGGTGATGGGGGGCGCGGCGACCGAAGTTGGTCCGGCCACGGTCGATGTGCTGATCGAGTCAGCCGAGTTCGATCCGGCCTCGATTCGGGCCACCGCTCGCAAGTTGAATTTGCACAGCGATTCGAGCTACCGTTTTGAACGGGGCCTCGATCCCGAGGGTGTCGATTGGGCCAGCCGTCGGTGTTGCGAATTGATTCTTGAACTCGCCGGTGGCGAACTCGCCGCGGGCTCGGTCGATGTCGGTCGCAAACCGGCCGCTCGACAGCCGATTGTGTTGCGTTTGTCGCAAATCAAACGCATCTTGGGCATCGAGATTCCCACGTCACGCGTGGCCGAGATTCTCACCGCACTCGGCAGCGAGGTGCGCAAGGTCGAGCCCGAGCGAATCGAGGCCGTAGCCCCGAGTTGGCGGGCCGATCTGACCCGCGAGATCGATCTGATCGAAGAAGCCGCGCGGATTCACGGCTACGACGCGATTCCAGAGGACGTGCGGGTACCGATGGCCACCAGTGCCCGCTCGCGCGAAGATCGCGTGCTCGGCGAAGTGCGTCAGGTGCTCATCGGCTCGGGATTCGACGAAGCGTTTACGATCAGCGTCGTCGAGCCCGAGTGGTCCGAGTCGTTCAGTCCGTGGAGCGATGTCCCGCCGCTGTCGACCGCGATGCCGATTTTGCGTCGGGCCAATCAACTGCGCCGCAGTTTGGTCCCCAGTCTGCTCGGCGCTCGCCGCACGAACGAAACTCTGGCCAATCCGCGAATCGAGCTGTTCGAGATTGCCAAGGTTTATCTCCCGCAGCCGGGGCAACTGCCCGATGAGCGGCTGATGTTGGCACTGACCAGCGGGCAAAGTTTCTTGCAGCTCAAGGGTGTGATCGAGAACTTGCTGGAGCGGTTGCACATCGCCGGCGAGTTGACCGTTAAGCCGTCTGCGAACGCGTTGTTCGAGCCAGGTCGTGGTGTCGAGTTGCTCGTCGCCGGTGAACGGCTCGGGTTTCTCGGCGAGTTGAGTCGCGCCGGACGCAGCAAGTTCGAGTTGCGTGGCGCTGCGACGGTGGTCGAGTTGCGGCTCGACGCGCTGACGACGGCGGCTCAGTTGGTCCCCCGTTATGCACCGATCCCCGCGTTTCCGGCGATCGAACGGGACGTGAATCTCGTGGTCGACGAGCGTGTTCGGTGGGCCGACATGGCGCGGCAGATTCGCAATCACGGCGGGCCATTGCTCGAACAGGTCGACTATCGCGATACGTACCGCGATCCGCAACGGCTCGGATCGGGCAAGAAGAGTTTGTTGTTCTCGCTCAAGTTGCGTTCGGCCGAATCGACGCTCACCAGCCAACAAGCCGACAGCGTGCGCGACACGATCGTCGCCGCTTGCAAAGAGCAGCTAGGAGCAGAACTCCGGGCGTAATGTGACTAGCTCTAAGGTTCAGGGGTGTCTCTCGTTGTTCTTCAAGGTGACTCATGCACAAGGCAATTTCTGCCGCACTCTTAGAGTTTGCTGACCCCATCCTTTCGATGCTTGGAACTCGTGTTTCGGATCAACAACTCGACGACGTTTTGAGAAACGCGTACACGATCTGGAATGCGGTGGTGATTGCAGATCACTTTGGCAAGACTGAGATGGTCCAAGGTATTCAATCAAGTGTGTCGTCCAAAGGTGCCGACCCCAATTTGGTGTTAATCATCATTTCCATGATCGAGCGAACACGACTCGAATTCGGCGACGACCACCGCATCATTGGCGAGTTCAAGATTGTTTATCGAGACGGTGAGCGACGGGTTCGGGCGACCGTTGTCGATTATCATGGCCGGAATCCCACCGGTGTCGAGCTATAAGTATGGCGACGCTGACACTAGATCCGTCACCATCGGTTATTGCCAGAGCTTATCATTCGGATCATTAACGTGACCCTGCGTATTGGCAATGCTGCTGGCTTTTGGGGCGATCAACTCGATGCTCCGGTGCGACTCGTCGAGCAAACGCGGCTCGACTATCTCACGCTCGAGTACCTGGCTGAGCTGACGATGTCGATTCTCGCCCGACTGCGCGAGAAAGACCCCGCGGCGGGCTACGCTCACGACTTTGTCGAATTGTTGCCGCGACTTCAATCGTCGCTCACGGGCAACTATCCGCTCAAGATCGTCACCAACGCCGGGGGCGTGAATCCGAGGGCCTGTGTGATCGCCGCTGCTCGGCAGCTCGTCGATGTCGGCTTGGGTCACGTGCCGCTCGGCATGGTCGAAGGGGACGATCTGCTGCGGCGGCTCGATGAACTGCAACGGCACGGCGCCACGTTCGCGAATATCGACACCGGCGCGCCCCTCGCGACGCTCAAGCAAAAGATCGTCAGCGCGAATGCGTATCTCGGCGCGCAAGAGATCACGGCGTGTCTCGCGGCCGGTGCGCAGATCGTGGTCACCGGCCGGGTCGCGGATGCGTCGTTGACCGTCGGACCGGCGATGCATGAGTTCGGCTGGTCGTGGACCGATTGGGACAAACTCGCGGCGGCCAGCGTGGCCGGGCATCTCATCGAGTGTGGCGCTCAAGCGACCGGCGGGTTCTCGCCGTTCTGGACGCAGATCGATCTGGCCCGCGCGGGGTTTCCGATCGCCGAGTTGGACGTGGATGGCTCGGTGGTGATTACGAAGCCGGCCGACACCGGTGGCGCGGTGAACGTGGCGACGGTTTCCGAACAACTGGTGTACGAGATCGGCGACCCGGCCCACTATCTCACGCCCGACGTCGATGTCGATTTCACGACGATCTCCTTGCAACCCGCAGGCGTCGATCGCGTCGCGGTTGTTGGCGCGACCGGCCGCGCGGCTCCGCCGACGCTCAAGGTATCGCTGGCGTATCAAGACGGTTACACCGCCAGCGGACAGATCGTCGTGTACGGTCGCGATTGCGTGGCGAAGGCTCAAGAGTGTGCGCGGATTGTCTTCGCCCGGCTGCATGATGCGGGCTTGGACTACGCTCGCAGCTATGTCGAGTGTCTCGGTGCCGGCGACAGCGTGCCGGGCCTGCATCAACCGCCGCGTGATCTGCGCGAGGTCGTGTTGCGCATGACGGTCCACGATCCGCGGCGCGATGCGGTCGAACGGTTCACGCGCGAGATTGCGCCGCTGGCGACCGGTGGGCCTGCGGGTCTGGCCGGATATATCGCCGCGCGGGGTACGACTCGTCCGGTGTTTGCGTATTGGCCGACGCTCGTCGATCGCACACTGGTGCGACCCCGCTATGAGGTTCGCACTGCTGCCGATTGGCTTGTCGACAGCACACGCGGGCCATATTGGGAAGCGTGAGCGGTCACTGCACCGGATTGGGATCGTCTTTGCCGTACCGACCGCGATACTGTTCCACCGGGTATTTCACCGCGTTCTTGACCATCTTGGCCCGAATCGTCTCGGCCAGATCGAGATTCAGCTCGTTCGCCAGCGCCAAACCGTAACAGATAACGTCGGCCAACTCTTCGCCCGCCGCGGCTCGTTTGACGGAATCGTCGCCAATGGCCCGTGACTCGTCGGGCGTGAGCCACTGAAAGTGCTCCA
>JAEUIL010000785.1 GCA_016794255.1 Planctomycetaceae bacterium
TCGGCCGTGAACCAAGATGGCCCCAGCGGCGGGCTCACCGTTCCCAACGGTCCCGCGCAAGAAGCCGTGATCCGCCGCGCGTTGCAGTTCGCACAAGTCACGCCCGACGAGATCAGCTATCTCGAAGCGCACGGCACCGGCACGCAGCTGGGCGATCCGATCGAACTCGGCGCTCTGCACGCGGTCTTTGGCACCTCGCGCTCGACGCCCTTGCCCATCGGCTCGGTCAAGACCAACATCGGGCATCTCGAAGCGGCCGCCGGCATCGCCGCGCTCATCAAAGTGGCGTTGATGCACGAGCACGCCACGATCGCGCCGCATCTGCACTTCCAAACTCCGAATCCCCGCGCCGCTTGGCCCGAGCAGAGTGTCCGCGTGGCGACGCGCCTCGAACCATGGACCGCAGCCACCGGCAAACGGATCGCGGGGGTGAGTTCGTTCGGCTTCAGTGGCACGAACGCGCACATCGTCGTCGAGCAACCGCCAACTCCACAGCCAGCCAACGAAACCAAGCCCCTCCAACACGACCAGCCGTATGTCTTAACCCTGTCGGCGAAAAGCAAACCGGCGCTCGAAGCGCTCTGCCGCGAGCAGGCGACTTGGCTGCGAACAACACCGAATGCCAAGTTGGGTGACGCGAGCTACACGCTCGCCACGGGCCGAGCGCGTTTTAACGAACGAGCCGCGATCGTCGCCGATAACGTTGCGCAGGCAATCGAACGACTCGAACAACTCGCCTCCGGCCAGAGCACAAGTCACACCGCGCGGTCCCGGGTACGGAACGGCGCTCCGCCGCGGATCGCGTTTCTGTTTCCCGCCGACGAGACAGATGCCACCGCGAAGTTGACTGAACTCTGCGCGGCGTATCCTGCTGCGAAAGCGACCGCGGAGGCGTGTGCCACGGCGATTCGCGCCACGGGCGATTCACCCGACTCGCCGCGAGCCGCGTTGTTCACGTTACAAACGGCGCTCGCGCAATTGTGGCGCAGCTGGGGCGTCGAGCCAAACGTCTGCGTCGGTCAAGGTGTGGGACACGCTCTGGCAGAGTTCGTGCGTGGCGATGTGACGCTAGACGAGGCGTGGCGTCGTGCTCAAACTGCCACAACGGCCGCCGACGTCGCCATCGACCTCAACCAGCTCGTCGAGCAAGGGTATCGCATCTTCATCGAGTGCAGCGCGACCGGCGCGCTCGTTGAGCAAGGACAACGACTGTTTCCCGCCGAAACCCATTTCTGGCTCGTGAGTTTACAGGCTGGCCAGGGTGTGGCTCGTGCGCTGGCCGATGCTCAGGCGAAACTCTTCACCACAGGCGTGAATTTCGCGATCGAACGAACGCACGACTCGGCCGCGCGACGCAAGTTGCGGCTTCCCACATATCGCTTTCAACGGCGCAACTTCTTCGTGCCGCCGCTTGAGTCGCAAACCGCGATCCTGCCGTGGACGGCGATCCATCCGCTCTTGAAGACTCGCTACACGCATGCGGACGGGGCGATTGTCTTTCGCAGCGAATTGCCGACCGAGCGAGCCGCGTATCTCGACGATCACCGCATCGCCAGCATGGCGTTTCTCCCGGCGAGTGCGTATGTCGAAATGGCGTTAGCAGCTGGCGGCGAAGCGCTGCGCGAGCAAGGTGGCGGTCATGTGACGCTGCGCGATTTCCAGTTTCTCAAGGCTCTGCCGCTGCGACGCGATCAGCCGGTGACCGTGCAGCTGACGTTGCAGCCCACCGACAAACAGGCGTGGTCGTTCGAGCTGTGCAGTTTGCCGCAGGTCGATCAACCGGCGAGTGCCGTGCGTCACGCGATCGGCAAGCTCGAAGTGCCACAGACGGTCGAGGCGTCGAAGCCGCAGATCATCGCATCGCGCGACACGATGACTCCGTTGACGAGCGACGAACTGTACGCGAAGTTCGAGGGGCGCGGGCTCAACTACGGGCCAGCGTTTCGCGCGTCGCGACAGGCCTGGGTGGGTGACCGCGCGGTGAGTTGCGATGTCGCCTTGTCCGCCGAGCAAGCGGCGACCGCCGAGCATTATGGCCTGCATCCCGTGCTGCTCGACGCCTGTCTGCAGTCGCTCGCCGCGGTCGAGAGTTTCTCGCAACGTGATCGCTTCTACCTGCCGGTGGCCATCGAGCGTGTGCGGACATTTGGCACGATCGGCAGTCGCGTGTCGGCCCACGGTAAAATTCGCCCGGCGACGGGGGATGGCTCGGTCGTAACCGCCGATTTCGAGTTGGTGAGCCCCGACGGTCGCTTGCTCGCCGCGCTCGACGGCGTGCAACTGCAAGCTCTGAACATCGAATCGGCTCTGTCGACATTCGTCGCCCTGCCGGGAAGCGACGCCGGAGCGGACGTCGATCTGCCGCCGACTGCCGAAGAGACCGAGATGCGTGCCGAGTTAAGTCGCGTGACCCCGGCCGAGCGGCGCGAGCTGTTGATCGGTTACCTGCAACAACGTTTATTACGTGTGTTGCGGCGCGATCCGACCGAGTCGCTCGATCCCGAGATGAACCTGTTTCAACTCGGCGTCGATTCGCTGATGAGCGTCGAGTTTGTCTACGACATCAATCGCGGCCTGGGCGTGCGACTGCCAGCCGATACGCTGCTGAGTTACTCGACGATCGCGTCACTGGCTGATGCTCTGCCGGCAAAAATGTCCGTCGTGGAACAGTCGGCCAGTGGCGCCATCGCCACGAAGA
>JAEUIL010000789.1 GCA_016794255.1 Planctomycetaceae bacterium
TCGAGACCTCCGGAAAGTAAGACGACGGCGGAAGACATGGGGGGAATGCTGAAGGCTGAAAGCTAAGAGCGGAAAGCTGAAAGCAAGAAATGGGATGTGGAGTACGCGGGGAACTAAGTGGTATCGTAGCTCGTCCGTGTCACGGCGAGAAGCGTGAGGCCGCCAGCCTTCGGCTTTCAGCTCTCAGCTTTCAGCTTTAAAAGATAGGTTCTTCTTGCGGACGACGCTGCACGTAGACCTGCCACAGATAATAGAACGGGCCCGAGAGCGCGAAGGCGATGCACATGATCGGCAACGCGTAGTAACGCATCGCCATCACGAGCATCAGCGCGAAGATGATCCCGACCAGATGGCCCATGCTGCGCTGACCACGGAACAGTTGGTTGACCACGTGTGGGTACGGAATCCGCGAGACCATCAAGGCGGCCACAATTAACCCGAAGAACGGCAGCAGCGTCTGCACGGTCTTGTCGATCGATTGAGCCGACTGCAACGAGTTCGACTCGTTACGCAGTGCGTAAAACAGGATCGCGAAACCGGCGATCGAAGCCGCCGCGGCGGGCGAGGGCAGACCGGTGAAGTGCAGATGATCGTCGTTCTCGTCCGTCTCGACGTTGAACCGCGCGAGTCGCAGCGCGGCACAAGCGGCGAACGTAGCCGCCATGATCCAGACGCGCTGTGAATGTTCGAATGTATAACTCGGACACATCTTCACAAGCAAGAACGCCGGCGCGACACCAAACGTCACCACATCGCACAGACTGTCGAGCTGGGCACCGAAGTCGCTTGCCACTTTGGTGAGCCGGGCCACTTGGCCATCCAAGGCGTCGAAGACCATCGCCAGAAAGATCAACCAGCCGCTGAGCATGCAGTTGTGGACCGGGTCGGACTTGTCGAGCGCCGCGAGCATCGCCACCGGATTGGGCGACGCGATCGCTGCGGCCGTCGGAATGTCAGATGACGTGGGAGCTTCGACCCGAGCGGCAACGACGATCGCGAAGAAGCCGCAGATCAAATTGCCCAGCGTGAACAGCGCCGGCAACACCGCGATGGAAATCAAGCGACGGCTCATGTGCGTTCCCCCGAGGCAGCATAACGGGCCATGATCGTGCTGCCGGCCTGAACTTTTTGGCCTACGCGAATGTCGATCTGCAATTGATCGCTCGCGGGCAGAATCAGTTCGGTGCGTGAACCGAGCTTAATCATACCAAACTTGTAGCCACGCTCGACGACTTCACCCGGCCGGAGGCCGCAAACAATGCGTCGGGCAAACAGACCCGCGATCTGGCGAACGATGTAACGCCGCTGCGGCACGTCGTCATCTTCCAAGCCGATCCACAGGCTCTCGTTGAGCAACGCACTCTGCGGATTGAGCGCATTGAGAAACTTGCCGGGCCAATACCTCAATCGGATCACGCGCGAACGGGCCGGAGCGCGATTGATGTGGACATTGAAGATCGACAAGAAAATACCGATGCGAACAGCCGGACCACCGATGAAATCGTCGTGGTCCAGATTCGCGATCTCGCAGACCTTGCCGTCGGCGGGCGAGACTAGTAGCCCCGGCTCGGCGGGGACCATGCGAGTGGGATCGCGGAAGAACCAGAAGACCCAGCCCAACACGATGGCCGGCACCAAGGCCGCGAACTGCCACCAACCACCGAGCCACACCAGCGCCACGGTCGCCACGGCGAGCGGTGTGCCCATCAGCAACACCTCGGCCAAGCCCCAACGAGCCAGACCAAGATGCTCGCGCCATTGAAACGGATCGTCCTGAGGTCGCCAGTCGGCCGAGCAGACATTGCGGCAGAACTTGAGGTCGCGTGGATCAAGCACCTCATGCGGTGCACCGGCGAGATCACCCTGCCGCAGGTCGGCCATCCGTCGCACATAGCCGGCGCAGAAGGTCTTCAAGAACGCCCGGCGAAAGCGGCCCCAGGCTAGTTCGACGCTGTAGCAGAAGCCGCCGCCTGGCTGCACGCTGGTGAGATTGTCCGGCAACGGTTCGGCCGCAGCGCGCGCGGACAACGACTCAACGGGATTCATGCAAACAACGTGCTTGGCGAGGAAATAACGAGACGCGAAGGTCGAATCGAAACTACGCGCTGACTAGGCGTTGTCCGAGTTGCCCGGCTGAGGTTCGCTGGTCGGCGGCTCGAACTTGGGCGCGGTTGCCTCGTCGCGATCGTCAATCTCGTTGAATCGACTCTGGGTGCTGCGCGAAGTCGACGTACCCGACGTGGCCGAGTGCAGCTCGTCCTGCAAGCCGCTCATCCCTTTGCGGAACTCGTTCATGCTTTTGCCCAGGCCGCGCGCGACCTCGGGCAGACGGCTACCAAAGAGCAACACGGCGATCACCCCGACGATGATCATTTCCATCGGACCTAAACCGAACATAAATTTCACTCCGAATGCAATTGAACTCGACACGGCACCCAGCCTGCGGCAAGCAACGCCCAGCCGGCAGGCTGCAGTGCGATCCGTGGACTAAGCGTTCTTGACTTCGTCTTCCAATTCGTTCATGCCACCTTTGAACTCTTTGATGCTGCGGCCCATGCTGCGTGCCACCTCGGGCAGCCGATTGCCGAACATCAACATCGCTACGACGCCGACGATCACCATCTCCATGGGCCCCAGCCCGATGAACGCGAACAGGGAAGTTTGTGCCAACATGTGCGTGCTCCTTAAATCGAATGACTTGCGGCAGTTCAATCAAACGCCACTCGATCAGACGCCGAGCGTCGAGCAGACTAGGCTGAGTTCTTGGGACCCGACTTGGGAGCTTCGTCCGAGTCGTCTTCGATCCCTTGGGTTCCCTTCTTGAACTCGACCACCCCGCGACCCAATGAGCGCATCAGCGCCGGGAGCCGGTTGCCGAATAGAAGCAGAATCACCACGGCCACGACGACCAACTCGACAGGCCCCAGGCCAATAATCGCAAACAAGGAACTCATACGCAGGTGCTCACGCCGAAACGACCAATCAAACAGACAGGCGGGCTAGCAACGCCGGGACAGCGACCAAAACAGGGCGTGTCTCGGGATGCAATCGTGGCCGCAAAAGGTCGGCAGGAGCGCGGCAGGGGTCGGATTCGTCAGGTCGCCACAGCCCGCTAACGTTGGTGAGCGGCGATCGACGTCTGACCCCATTCTAACCGGGACTGGCAGGCCGTCAAACCAGAATCGCCGGTGGGTGGGGACAACTAAGTAGCCGAACTCGCCAGAGTTCGGGTGGTAGCCCCGTCACACGCATTCCCCGAACTCTGGCGAGTTCGGCTACCTTGGACGACCCGGCACTACGATTTTCGTGACAATCGCTCGATGACAAACTCGACGGCCGCTGCGTAGGCCGCGTCAACCTCGGCTTTGGCGACCCCCGGCAGACTGTGCTCGGCCCCGGGAAACCGCACCAGCCGATGCTCGACGCCCGACTTCTTGAACAGCTCGGCCATATTGGCCGACAGCTGGTACGGCACGTCGGTGTCGGCGTCGCCGTGGATCAGAAACGTGGGGGGGAACTGTGCCGTGACCTGATGCTCGGGCATGAACGGCACGAACTTGTCGCGTTCGGTGCGAGCATCCCAGCCGGTCACCTCGCGAGGCCAAATACCCTGCCGACGACAGAACTGATAGAACGCCCCCCCGTCACCCTGACGATCGCGCGAGTCGGCGACCGGCGGCAGGGCTTTGATCGCGGTGGCTTGCTCGACCGTGAAGGAGCTTTGGTGATGCCGCTGATGCGGACTCGGCGTGTTGTACCACTCGCCGACCAGATCGCCGTAGCCCCAGAGCGAGACGAGCACCGTGGGCCGCGGCTCGACTCGGTAGCCCGAGACGAGCGTGAGATACCCGCCCGCCGAGCCACCGATCACTGCCACGCGCGTGCCATCGGCGGCAAACAACTTGGGCCCCGCTTGGCGAATC
>JAEUIL010000792.1 GCA_016794255.1 Planctomycetaceae bacterium
GTTTGCCCCGCATCTTGGGAATCGCGCAGAAGGTACACAGCCGGTCGCAACCTTCCGAGATTTTCAGATACGCAAAGTGGCGCGGGGTGATCCGCAAGCGGCTGCGATCCACGAGCGGCGTGATCGGCGCGGGCTGAAACACCGTGCGTTGCTCGACAAGCCCACCCAGCAAGCGGTCGGCCACCTTCGTGACATGCTCGCGACCAAACACGCCGACCAAATGGTCGATGCCCGGGTGAGTTTCGAGCAGTTGCTCCTTCTCGCGTTCAGCCAAACAGCCCGAGACGATTACGCCCTTGATCCGGCCTTGGCTCTTGAGATCGAGCATCTCGCGGATCGTGGCGAACGATTCATCGCGGGCCCGTTCGATGAACCCGCAGGTGTTGACGATGACGAAGTCCGCTCCGTCGGGCTCTTGGACCAGCCGGTAGCCATCGAGCTGCAACAGGCCCAGCATCCGCTCGCTATCGACGAGGTTCTTCGGACAGCCGAGGCTGACGAAGCTGTAGTTTCCCTTGCTTCCGTCACCGGTCGGTTGAGCGGCGCGGGCAGGTTGGTTGTCGGCCTGGACGATGGGCAAATCAAGCATCAATCGGACTCATGCAGGGAACAGGAGATGACATAGGGGCAAGCAACACACACTGCAACCGATCTTGAAATCCACCGAGGAACATATGCCTCATGCGTGAGAATCCGTCGACGGAGAAACTGTTCGCGCCGAAACTCCGCCGCCAAACGCTCGATCCTACCCCAACTTGGCACATTTAACGAGGGCCAGGATTTGAGATCCAGATCTTGAGAGGGATCGCAAAGTCTTGAACCGTTGAGACATCCGGCAATTCCGTCGCGTCATTCTCGGTACATCTCGCGGTAGCCCAAGAATTTTTCAATGGATGCTTGCATCTCTCCCACTTGCGGATACTATACGCATGTGCACATATGGAGATGCGTCATGTTCGCCCACGTCACTCCCGAGGAACTCACCGCCGCGCTCGATTCTGTGGTCGCCGATCTGCTCACCTTCGGGGCGGTCGGTGAGCCGCCGGTCGATACGCTGGCGGTGGCGCGGCAGATGGGGATTGTCGTGGCACGCGACGATTCACAAGGGGGGCGGGCTCGCATCGTGCGGGTAAACGATTCGACGGGTCACGGTACCGCGACGGAGCCGCTTGCCCGACGCTCGTCGATCTTCCTGAAACATGAACCGCGTTTCGAACGTCAGCAATGGGCCGTCGCTCACGAGTTGGGCGAGCATCAGGCCGAGGCGTTGTTTCGCCGGCTGGGAGTGTCGCCAGCCGAGGCAGCGCCGGCGGCGCGAGAACAGTGTGCAAATTTGATCGCGAATCGGTTGCTCCTGCCCAGCGACTGGTTTTACGAGTCGGGCATGGCGGTCGATTGGGATTTGCGGCAACTCAAGCTGCGATTCGAGACCGCGAGTCATGAATTGATCGCCCGGCGGATGCTCGACTTGGCGCCGCCCGGCGTGATGGCGGTGTTCGATCAAGGAAAGCTCACGTGGCGGCGCGGCAGTGTCGGCGGTCGGCTGCCGGTTTGGTCGCCGCTCGAACGCCGCGTGTGGGAACGGGCCCATGGCAGCGGCGTGGACGAAGAACAGCTCGCTACTCCGTGGCGCGTGCGGACGTGGCCCATCCATGAGCCGGACTGGCGACGCGAGATCGTGCGGCTCGAATTTGCTCCGCACTACGAGCCCGAGGAATGGGAAGTTGATTAAACTCGCTCGCCCACTCGGCTCGACGAGCCCGGCTCAAGCGGCCGTCCTGCGCGCATTACTCTGCAGCAGGTCGTGAATCGCCGCGGACAACGTTTCGAGTCGGATGGGTTTGCTGAGCACACTGTGAATATCGATGTTTTGCCAAGTCGCAAGATCTTGTTCCCGCACGAAGTCGCCCAGCGCGACGGTCGGCACCGACGGCAGCATTCGTCGTTGCTGCTCAAGCTGCCGCCGATCGACGAGCGCCGTGGGCAAATCCCATACGAGTCCGTCAATTGTTCCCAACCACGGAATCTGGTCAGGGAGGAAGCCGATGGTCGTGTGCCCCAGGGCGTTCAATCCGTCGCGAAGCGTTTCCAACCAACGGGGACTCGGCGAACAAACCGCGAGCCGCAAGCCAAGTTCTGACGCTCGACTATCAATAGTCTCCAACCAGCGTTCCTCATTCGAGCGCGCCGCAGGTCGTCCCCAGGCGGGACACTGCCCTGTCGCAAAACGCTTTAACTGCTGCTCGAGCCACACGGCAGCCTCGAGTTCATACAGTCGCATCCCGCCGGTAACAGGCCGCCCGGTTCGCGTTTCCCCTTCGCACCAAGTGCCGACAATGGTCACGACACCGGCCGTGGGACAGCGTCGTCGTAACTCATCCACCGTGGCGCTCGCGACTTCGCCGGGGCGATCCATGGCCAACACGATCAAATCGGCCTGCACCACGTTCTCGGCGGCAACCACCGTCCCGAACGACTCGCACATCTCGCGACATCGAGCCATACCCGACGAACGACTCGCGCCGAGCCACACAATCGTCGGCCGCTGACCGCGCGGAGGTGCAATCGTTTGCCGAGGGTAACGCATGAACGTGTCATCCGTGACACAAGGGAACCAATAACGACGCGATGACGACTTGTATTTTCGTAGCCGAACTCGCCAGAGTTCGGGAGTCTCTAGAAAGGGCCGCTGCCCGAACTCTGGCGAGTCCGGCTACAAACGCCGTCACGAGGATCGTAGACCGCCTAAGACTCGCCGAGCAAGGCCGCTTCACGATTGGCTACGAGCTCGTGAGCCGCGTGCGGGTCGGGGCAATGCCGCAGATTGTCGATAAAACCGGGGTCCGAGAGCAACCGGCTCAAGCGAGCCAGCGTATGCAAATGGCCACGGTCGGTCATCGACTGGATCAGAAAGAAGATGTCGGTCATCACTCCGCGACTGCTAGCAAACGGAATCGGGCTGTCGTTCACGCCTAGGGCCAAAAACGGCTGAGCGAGAATCATCGGCATCGGTCGCCGCGGATGGAGTAGCGCCACGCCGTTGTCCAAGGCCGTCGAGAACATGTCTTCGCGGCTCCGCACCGCCTCGGCCATGGCCACCGGATCCCACAGCCAACCGGTTCGCTCGGCCAATTCGACCATCGACGTGATCACTGAGTTGCGCGTTCGCGCCGTGAGCGGAATCTCGATCGCCGCGGGAACGAGCAGTTGCGCCAACGTCAGCAGCGGTTCTTCGTTGGATTGCACCTGGCGTTCGAGCGCGCCGCCAATGCGTTCCAATTCAGGAGCGTCCGACTCGCCAATGCGGTTCTCCAGCCAGTGATGAATCTCGCTGCGCGAAAATCGCCACACGCCACCCACGCGCCGACCGGGTAGTTTGCCGCGCTCGACGAGCCGGCTCACGATCGACAGATCGAGATGCAGATAATCGGCCAAACCAGCAAGATCAAAATCACCGTCACTCATACCGACCATTGTGTGCTGGCGATGAAAGAAACACTAGCAGAGTCGACTAAAAAAACTCGCCGAAAGCAGCTAAAGTCGACCTTGACCGGTTCGACAATTTCGCGAGAATGCCCCCCTCAATTCGAGAGTCATTCGGCTTCTCAAATTGATCGTCTCACGACCTGCATGGATGCGGTCGCGTGAGATGCCTGCGATCCCCTTCACTACCGAACGTTGCTGCGTCAAGGATGGCGCCGCGCGGAGGCTTGTCTGATGACCAATCGGACCACGACGGTCCCTGGTGTGCGACTACGCGACGTGTTGCCGTCGGCCGAGTTTAGCGGCCTGGGCGACCCGACGATCAGCGGTTGCTCGGCAGATGTCCGGCAATGTCAGCCCGGCGATGTGCTGGTGGTCCTGCCCGGCTCGCCCATCGACAGCGACTCGCTTCGTTCACTTGCGAACTCCGGTGTCGCGGCGATCATCACCGAGGCCCCTCTCGACAATCTGCCGTTGCCCGTCATTCAAGTCCGCGACGCACGTGACGCCTATGGTCGCATCTGCCAAGCTCTCGCAGGCGAACCAAGCAAACAACTCAAAGTCATCGGTGTCGCCGGCAGCAGCGGCAAGACCGCCACGTCGCACCTGATCGCATCCGTATTGTGCGAAGGAGGTTTTGCGTCAGGCATCCTCGGTTCGCTCGGTTACTTCGACGGCTACGACTGGGGCGAGGCTCCGTGGACCACGCCGACACCGCCGGTCTTGGCGTCGTGGCTCCGCAGCATGTCGGCCAATGGCTGCACCCACGCCGTGATGGAAATCTCGACGCACGCCTTACAACAATCGCGGATCGCCGGTGTCGATTTCGACGTCGCCTGCCTCACGCATGTTCGTCGTCCGCGAGTCACGACCGAAAACGCTGCCGCAGGTCGCTCGTTGCGTGGTCGACTGCTCGAACAACTGCTGCCCGAGGGCTTCGCGGTTCTGAATGTCGACGACGATGCCTGTCTCGATTATCTCGAACGGCTCGATGGTCCGGTGTTGACCGTCGGTATCGATCGGGCTGCCGAGTTGATGGCGACGCCGATCGAATCGCTGATTTGCGAGCAGACGTACCTGTTGAGCGCCGGGAGCATGAATCTACCGGTCCGCACGCGTCTCGTCGGTCGCCGCAACATTTACAACGGCTTGATCGCCGCGGCTGTCGGCCTCGCCTATGGCATGGAACTGCCCGACATTGTTCGCGGCTTGGAACAGATTGAATCGATCGCCGGTCGTTTGGAACGCATCGAGTGCGGCCAGGGTTTTGGCGTGTTCGTCGACGGCGCTTCGTCCGGCGAAGCACTTACCGACGCGCTCACGACTCTGCGCAGTGTCACCAGCGGACGCGTGATTTGTGTTTGCAGCGCCGATCCTCGACAAGACCGCGGTCAACGGAGCCGGTTGGGTGCGGCCGCCGAACGAGGCGCCGATCTGGCCGTCATCACCAGTCATTTGCCCCGTGTTGCCGACCGTCAGCCGGTGGTTCGCGATGTGGTTCGTGGCTTCACGCAACCCGAGTCGGCCATCGTCATGCTTGATCGGCACAGCGCGATTGGCTGGGCGATTGAACAGGCCGAGCCCGGTGACTGCGTGTTGATCGCCGGTCGTGGTCACGAAACGTATCAAGTGGTCGATGGCGAGCGTCACGAGTTCGACGATCGCGAAGTGGCCCGTGAGTGGCTGCGTCGCGACACGACGGTCTCGTTCCCGTTTCGCCGCGCAGCGTAGTTGCTCGTTCCGAACATTTTTTGAAAGCACACAGTACCGAACATGTTTTGAACTCTATCGATGGCATGTTGAGTTGCGGGACTTGGCATGCCGCCCTTCCTCCTGGGTCGGAGCACATGGTTCGGCGGATGCGATCTCTGGGTCGATCGGTCTGCTGAATCGCTTCTCGATAGAGTTCAAGGACTGAGCCCCGGTTTGAGCCGCAAGGTTCCCGGGGCTCAGGGATCACGAAGACCGCGACTGCTGGCAGGTTGGCTGGCAGTCGCGGTTTTCTCGTTTTCGTAGAGTGAGAACGCCCGCAGCTCGTTAGTCATTCGTGTGCCATGCCCACGCCGCGTGGGCATGTCTTCCGGTGAAAAAGCATGTCCCCGAAGACGTGGACATATCACGCGCTCTCATCCGAGTCGTGGTCTCAGTGGGCTCGCCACTCCCGTTCAAAGGCCGGGCCGCGTACTATGACGGACTGAAATCGAACCCCGTCATCTGTATTACTTATGCCCACGCGACAAGAACTCGAACGCTGGGACCGCGAGCATCTGTGGCATCCGTTCAGCCAGATGGCGGACTACGAGCCGCTCATCATCGAACGGGCTCACGGTTGCACGCTGTACGATCTAGACGGTCGTGGGTATCTCGATGGCGTGAGCAGTCTGTGGTGCAACGTCCACGGCCATCACCACCGCCGACTGGACGACGCCATCCGCGAGCAGATCGGCCAAGTCACGCACACCACGCTGCTCGGCGCCTCGAATCCGACCACCATCGAACTCGCGCGACGTTTGGTCGAGATCGCGCCGACAGGCCTGAATCACGTCTTTTTCTCGAGCGACGGTTCGTCGGCGATCGAGGCGGCGTTGAAAATGTCGCTGCAGTATTGGCGACAACGGTCCGATGCATTGCCGAACAAGACCCGGTATGTGGCCTTGGGCGACGCGTACCACGGCGACACGATCGGCAGCGTCAGCGTCGGCGACGCCGAGTTGTTCAACGAGCCGTTCAAGCCGCTGTTGTTCGATGTCCTGCGATTGCCCACGCCGCGCGGGTTAATAGCCGATGAGCTCGCTCGCGCTGAGCGGATGTTGAGCGAACACCACGAACAAATCGCCGCGCTGGTGATCGAGCCCTTGGTGCAATGCGCCGCGGGCATCGTCGTGCATCCGCCCGGATATTTACGAGCAATCCGCGAGCTGACCCGTCGCTTCAATGTGCATCTGGTCGCCGACGAGGTCGCGGTCGGTTTCGGTCGCACGGGCCGCATGTTTGCTTGCGAACACGAGCAGGTCACGCCCGACTTTTTGTGCCTCGGCAAAGGGCTGACCGCGGGCTACTTGCCCATGGCGGCGACGATGACCACGACCGATGTCTGGAACGCCTTCCTTGGTCGCAGCAGCGAGGGACGCCACTTCTATCACGGACATACGTACAGCGGCAATCCGTTGTGCGCGGCGGTGGCACTCGAGTCGCTCCACATCTTTCGCGACGAGCGGGTACTGGAACGTCTGCCGGCCAAGATCGATCGCTTGGCCGAGCATCTGCGGCGGCTCGCTGAGCATCGGCATGTCGCCTCGGTCCGGCAATGCGGCCTGATTGCAGGCATCGAGTTGGTCGAGGACAAAGCGACCCGGCGACCGTATCCTGCCGCCATGCGAATGGGGCATCAGGTTTGTCGCCGAGCTCGTGATCAGGGCGTGCTGATTCGCCCGCTGGGTGATGTGGTCGTCGTCATGCCCCCGCTGGCAATTCGCGACAAGGAACTCGACCAAATCATCGCCGCGGTCGAGTTCGGTCTTGATGCCTGTGATAACTGACACCGCTCATTTGGTCCAACGCCCGATTTTCCGTCCAAAAATCACCCCCACTCTGGCCGGTGCCGGGGCGTTGACCATACCCCCTCAGATCATTAAGTTGATGGGCTCGTCTGACCAAGCTCATTTCTAGGGATTC
>JAEUIL010000799.1 GCA_016794255.1 Planctomycetaceae bacterium
TGTCGCTCCCCGAGATGGGTTGGAATCTCTTCGGATATTAATCGAAGCATCTGGTTCGAGAAAAATTCGGCCAACGGGTGATCTTAGTGCTTTGACTGGGCTGTTATCGAGCCCTCATGAAGAAGTATCCGCAATGGCAGCATTGGCTATTGGCTCTTGGGGTGTGAAAGAGGGACGGGACCGCTTGCAAGAAGTGGCTAAAAGCGAGTCGACGAAGGTGTCCACTAGATTGCCGGCGATTGACAGCGTGGCTGCTATCGGCGGACCGGGCACGATCGAAACCTTGCGCACCATCGCCAACGGTGAATATGACGCCGCGGCGCGAGTCCATGCCGCGGCGGCGCTGGTCAAGGTGGATGCAGGCATCGCGGCGTCGACGACCACCAAACTGCTTGCGAGCGCCGACGTCCAACTCGATCCCGCACACGTCATCACCGCGTTCATCGAACAGAAGGACGCCGCGCCCGCGCTCATCAAGGCGCTCAAAGATGCCAAGCTGCCGACGGACGTTGCCAAACGCGCGGTACGAGTCGCCAAGTCGTCGGCCAAACCGAACGCCGAATTAGTCGCGGCGCTACGAACCGCGGGCGGGATCCGCGGCGATGCGTGGAGACTATCCGCCGAACAGACGCGGCAACTCGTGGAAGAAATCGCCACCAAAGGGGACGCGGCCCGGGGCGAAGCGATCTACCGCCGCAAAGATACCGCGTGCCTCAAGTGCCACGCCATCGGCGGCGCTGGCGGACAAGTCGGGCCCGACATTTCGAGCATCGGCGGCTCGGCTCAGCTCGATTATCTCGTCGAGTCGATCCTCGAACCGAGCAAGAAGATCAAGGAAAACTACAACTCGGTCGTCGTGCAGACCGACGATGGCAAGGTGCTCACCGGCGTGCTCGTGCGTCAGACCGATAAGGACCTCATTCTGCGGAACGCCGAGGATCAAGAGATCGCCGTGCCGCTCAAATCGATCGAAGAGCGCAGCAACGGTCTCTCGCTCATGCCGTTGGGCCTGACCGACAGCCTGACCCGCGACGAGTTGATCGACGTGGTCAAGTTCATGTCGCAGTTGGGCAAAGTCGATGGCGGCTATACCTTGAGCAAAGCCAAGCTGCTGCGGCGGTGGCAGGTGCTCGAGAACACCAAAGAGGCGGGCGAGCGACTGCGGCGTGATCGGGTCGCCGCGGCCGCCACCAACGACGCCGGGCTCACGTGGTCGCCGGTCTATAGCACCGTCGCCGGCGTGTTGCCGCTCGATGGTCTGCCCACGTTCGGCGCCAAGTGGAACAATCTCGTCACGCTGCCCTCGGTCACGATCGTCCGCGGCGAGTTGCAGGTGACCACGCCCGGCGAGACAAAACTTGCGTTGAACACTCCAATCGGCGTAAGCTTATGGGTCGACGGCAAGCCCGTGACCGTCGCGGCGGAGATTCCGCTGTCGCTCACTCCCGGCCGACACAAGTTGACGTTCGCCATCGATCGCGAGAAACGCACCGAGCCCTTGCGGGTCGAGGTGCTCGACGTCGCGGGCTCGGCAGCGAATGTGCAAGTGGTCGGGGGAAAATAGACGAAAGCTGAGAGCAGAAAGCTGAAAGCTGCGCAAGCGATTTGCAAAGCCGCGACCATTCTTAACACTTACCCACCTACTCACTTACTCCCCCTCCTCCCCACCATGCATCGCCGCACCTTTCTCTCGACCTCCGCCGGCCTCGTCGCCACGGCCGCCATCCTTCCTCGCGCCGAGGCAATGAACCTCGCCAACGATCGCGTCACGCTTGCCATGATCGGCGTCAAAGGACGTGGCAACGGCGTGATGCATGCCTTTGCCGGACTGCCGTCGGTCGATCTGAAATATGTCTGCGACATCGACGAGTCGGTGCTGGGATCGCGGACCGAAGGAGTCGCGGCGAAGACGAAACACAAGCCCGAAATGGTCAAGGACCTGCGCAAATGTCTCGACGACAAGAGCGTCGATTGCATCGCGCTCGGCACGCCGGATCACTGGCACGCCCTGCCCACGATCTGGGGCTGCATGGCGGGCAAGCACGTGTATGTCGAGAAGCCCGACGGTCACAATCTGCTCGAAGGCCGCACGATGGTCGCGGCGGCCAAGAAGCACAAGAAGGTCGTGCAACTCGGCACGCAGTCGCGCAGCGGTGTGCACTTCATCAAGGCGATGGAATACATTGCGAGCGGCAAGCTCGGCAAGGTCGTGTTCGCCCGTGCTTGGGAGAGTGCCAAGCAACGCGATCTCGGCAAGCCAGCCGACGGCGTCGCGCCGAGCACGATCGACTACAACGTTTGGCTCGGACCAGCTCCGTTGCGACCGTTCAATCCGCTGCGGTTCCATGGCAACTGGCGATGGTTCTTCGACTACGGCTCGGGCGACCTCGGCAACGACGGTGTCCACCGGCTCGACGTGGCCCGTTGGGCTTTGGAAACCGCCGTGCTCGCCAAGGGGGGCAAGCCGTTGGGTTGGCCGACGCGCGTTTCCGTCGGCGGCGGCAAGTATTACTTTGACGACGCTCAGGAATGGCCCGACACGCTGCAAGTGAACTATGATTTCGCCTGCGGTGCGCTGATGTGCTACGAAATGCGCATCTGGAACGCGTATCACTTCGAGGGTGAAAGCGAAGGGGCTGCGGTCTATGGCGACGAGGGCTACGCGATCATTGGCAACAGTCGCTTCCGCGCGTTCGATCCGAAGGGGAAGATGATCGTCGAAGAAAGTGGCGGCTATCACAACGACGCCGGCCACGCGCAGAACTTCTTGGACTGCATGAAGAGCGGCGAGCGTCCGACGGCCGATCTCGAAACCGTCGGCCATCCGTCGAGCGGCCTGTGTCACTTGGGCAACGCCGCGTGGCGAGCCGGTCGCACGTTGCGATTCGATCCCGACACGTACACGTTCATCGGCGACAAAGATGCCGATCAATACGTCACTCGGCCCGAGTATCGCAAGCCGTATCTGCTGCCGAAGTTGAGCGAGTTGTAAGCAGCGCAGGCTCGGCAAGTCGATTTAGCTGCCGTTCCACACGGTGACCGGTCCGTGTGTCGTGCTCAAGGTTGCGCCGGGCACGTGCAGCCCGCGACGGACGTAGCCCAGGCCGACATGCGAACCGCAGCGTGGCGAGTATGCGACGGAGGTGACCGAACCGACCGGCTGTCCGTCGTTCGTGAGCTCATCGCCCGGTTGCGGTTCGGTAGCCGGCGCGAATTTGAGCGGCGCGAGATACTTGTTCACGTGCCCCAGGGCATCAATTCGCGCCACGGTCTCTTGCCCGATATAGCAGCCTTTCACGAAACTGATTGCCGTCGCGTCGCGATTCAGTTCCTGCGGCAGATTCTTGTCCGAGATATCCACGTCGGTCGTGGGCCAGCC
>JAEUIL010000805.1 GCA_016794255.1 Planctomycetaceae bacterium
ATAAATATTAAACAATATATTTAAAAAGAGATCACAAAATGCTTTGCTTTTGACACGATTCTAAAATCGTACCCACCACCCCATCCCCGTTGACCCGCGTTCATCTGCGTCTGCTTACGACCGCCTAGGCGATTGACTCACCGGATCCATTCGCGAATTTTCGCCAGACTTTGTTTCGCCGCGAGATCGAGATTCGCCTCGGAGCCGCCGCCGCGCAGGGGTGAGCACATTTCGTAACAGACGTAGCCGTTGAAGCCGCCGTCTTTCAACCCGCGAAAGAACGTGTTGAGATCGATGAATCCGTCGCCGAGTGGCACGGCTCGGACCGCGGGCGGATCAAGCTTCGCGTAGTTAACCAACTGCGGCTGATACGCAAAACGATCGATCTTCACGTAGTCGGCGAGCGTGGTTTGCACCATGCGCGGCGCGAGTCGCCGGGCGGCTTGATACAGATCGGTGCCGTGCAACGCGGGTGACCACGGGTCGAACATCGCCCGTAGGTTGGGATGATTCACATCGTCGAGCAACTCGCAATAACCATCGACCGACACGCCCACGTCGTGATGATTCTGCAGGCCGAGCACCACGCCATACTCGGCAGCAATCGCAGCGGCCTCACGGAGTGCGGTGACCGACTTGGTCCAGTCGTTTTGATACTCGCTCGCGTCGGTGAAGTACCCACTGAAGACTCGCACGATGCGAGCACCCAGCCCTTTGGCCAGCCAACACAGATGCTCGATGTACGCAAGTTGCATCTCGTTCCAAGGGACCTCGACCGCATGCCGACCGGCGGTGAAATCGTTGTATGCGGCGATCGTGGCGATTTCGACTCCGGCGGTCCGGGCCGACTCGCGCACGGCGGCGACCTGTTCGGCCCGACGATAGTCGAGCACCGACAGATGCGGGCGTTTACCGGCGACTTCGACCGCCGGGTACCCCAACGTCGCGGCCTTGCGAAAGAACTCGGGCAACGTCAGCCGCTGCTGGCCCCAATAGCCGGCATAACTGACCGAGAACAGCATCGGAATCATGGTTGCCTCATCGATCGAGTTTCAAATTGACCTCTAATGCCACTGCAGCGGATCGCGTTCACGTTCGCTCGCCCAAATGCGTAGCGGGGGAAACGCTTGCCGCAACTCGTCGGCCAGCGCCTCGACGCCGAACCGCTCGGTCGCGTAATGCCCGGCCAAGATCAAAGCGGTGCCGGTCGCTTCAGCTTCGAGCGACGTGTGAAACCGCGTCTCACCGGTCAGCAGGCATTCGCAACCCAACTTGCGAGCCGGTGTCAGGAACTCGCCAGCACTGCCGCAGGCTACGGCGAGCGAGCGAATCGTGCGATCCAGCGGACCGACGACTTGCAGCGTATCGATTTTTAAAAACGCTTTGACACGTGTAAGTACCTCGGCGAGCGACAGCGGCTCGGCAAGTCGACCGTAGCGTCCCGCGCCGAGCCCCGTAACCGTCGGATCGCCGACATGCACGGTGGGCGTGATCGGCGCCACGTCGAGCAGCCCGAGGCCCGTGACCAATCGTTGATTGATCCCCGCACGGGCCGAATCAAACGCCGTATGCGGACTGTAGATCGACACGCCGGCCCGAATCAGATTCCACAGCAACCGACCGTCGACGGTCTCGGTGGTGATTCGCTTAGTCGCCTGAAAGGGCAGGGGATGGTGTGTGACGATCAAGCCCACTTGCTCGTCGATCGCTTCTTGAGCACTTTCGGGCGTCACCGTCAGGCATGTCATCACGCGTTCCACCGTCACCAGCGGATCGCCGACAAGCAAGCCTACGTTGTCCCACGACTCGGCCAGCTTCGGCGGCGCGAATTGATCGAGAAACGCGGCGATGTGAGCGACGGTGAGCATGAGGAAGAGTAGGCGGAGGGCAGTAGGCAGAAGGCGGTAGGCTGTAAGCGCTAACGCGTGGATTGATGTACCAAGTATGCACTGGTTCGATCTGGCTCGGCAACTGGGATGTGATCACCTCGACACTTCTGCCAACTGCTTACCGCCTACTGCCCTCTGCCTACTGCCCTCTCCCTTAGATATTGTGCGGACTCACACGATCGGCCGGGCGACCCAATGTCGCGGCAACGCGGTTGATGGCGTTGAGAAACGCCTTCGCGGCCGCTTCGATCGAGTCGGTCGAGACACCCCGGCCGCGATAGAGTTGGCCGTTGTGCTCGATCTCGACGGTCACTTCGCCCTGGGCTTCTTTGCCGACGGTGAGGCTGTGCACGTTGAAATCGCGACACACGACATTGACGCCGGTTGATTGCTCGATCGCCCAGAAGAGCGCGTCGAACGGACCATCGCCCGCGTTCACGTCGACGGTGCGCACTTCTTGTCCGCGGCGCAACGTGAGTCGCACGCTCGGCACTTCGTCGGTCAAGCAGGTGAGCCGATACTTCTCGATTTGCCACACCTCTTGCTCGTCGCGGCCGCCCTGCTCGATCAAGGCGACGAGATCCGCGTCATAGACCTCTTTCTTCTTGTCGGCCAGAGCCTTGAACTGATCGAACAGCGTGTTCAACTGGTCGGGCGTCAGTTGATAGCCAAGCGCACGCACCCGATCGCCTAGCGCCGCGCGACCGCTGTGCTTGCCCAACACCAGGTCGGTCTTCGACCAACCAACGTCCTCGGGGTTCATGATCTCGTAGGTCGTGCGTTCCTTGAGCATGCCATCTTGGTGAATGCCCGCCTCGTGGGCGAATGCGTTACGACCGACGATCGCTTTGTTGCGCTGTACGAGCAGGCCGGTCACGTTCGAGACCAATCGGCTGGCCGGGACCAACCGCGTGGTGTTGATCTTCGTGTCGCATTTGTAGTAGTCGTGGCGCGTGCGGAGCGCCATCACGACTTCTTCGAGCGAGCAGTTGCCAGCCCGTTCACCGATGCCGTTGATCGTACACTCGATCTGGCCCGCGCCTTCTTCGACAGCCGCCAAGCTGTTCGCGACCGCCAGCCCCAAGTCGTTGTGACAGTGAATGCTGATCACAGCCCGATCGATGTTCGCGACCCGTTCCCGCAACGTGCGAATGACTTTGGCCATATGAGCGGGCGTGGCGTAGCCGACCGTGTCGGGAATGTTGACCGTCGTGGCACCGGCGTTGATGGCGGCTTCGACGACCGTGCAGAGAAAGTCGACTTCGGTGCGAGCCGCATCCTCGGGCGAGAACTCGACGTCGGGCGTATAACTCGCGGCACGTTTCACACCGGCGACGGCACGACGCACGATCTCGTCTTTGTCCATCTTGAGTTTGAACTCACGATGGATCGCACTGGTGGCGAGAAAGACGTGAATCCGCGATCGCTCGGCCGGTCGGAGCGCTTCCCACGCGCGATCGATATCCTGTTCATTGCAGCGAGCCAAACCGCAGATCGTCGCCCCGCGGACCTGCTTCGAGATCTGATGCACCGCCTCGAAATCGCCGGGCGACGCGATCGGAAAACCGGCCTCGATAATATCGACACCCAGATCCGCCAGCACTTGAGCGATCTCGAGCTTCTCGGCAATGTTCATGCTCGCGCCTGGCGATTGTTCACCGTCGCGCAGCGTCGTGTCGAAAATCTTGATGACGCGGTCAGACATGGCAGGCTCCGTGAGGCGAGTTCGCGTACGAAACTCAGAGAGGGGTAAGGTCTAGGATAACAAAAAAACCCCAGGACCGTGTGGGTCCTAGGGTTTGCGAAGTTCGTCAATTGAGCGGTAAATCGAACGAGCGTGGCAAACCCTAGACCTGGTTCAGGCTAAGCAACCCGTCCAGGCCAAGGCCTAGCAGGTTCAAGCCCAACAACAGGTTAAGAAGAATGCCGTGCATGCGAATCGGGCAAAAATCAGGCTCTGAAATGACTCT
>JAEUIL010000819.1 GCA_016794255.1 Planctomycetaceae bacterium
CAGCGAGGTCGAGAAGTCGATCTCTTTGAAGCACGAATAGACCACTTCGCCACGGGTATTGGTCAGGAAGATGTCGTAGTAGCCGAACTTCTCCAGGAACCCGCGCAAGAATGGATGGTGCTTGGCGTGCGCCGCACTGTATTGCGACTTGTCGCTGCCACGATCGAGCCGATGCTTCTGACCGAGCGGGAACGGATTGCTGACGATATAGGCATGTTGCAGTGCGATCGCGTTGTCATCGAGCTTTGCGACGAAGGCATCGGCGTTGGCGTGCGCGCCGTCGTTCTCGGTTTGATACTTGGCACTGAACTCGCTGCGATAAAACTTCAACACCTCTTCGCGCATCGCCGTCAACTTCTCGGCGTTGATTTGGTTTTGCTCGCGCACTTTGTCAAACGACTGGTTCAGTTCGACAATCGCTTGAGCGATCGAGGGATCTTCCGAGAACGAAGCAACTTGATCGTGAATCGTTTGGAAATAACGCTCGATCGACGACTTCTTAACATCGCGGATCGCGCTGAGTTGATCGCCAACCTGTTGCTTGAGCGCTGCGGCACTCGTGTTGCGCGCGTCGCTCAGAGCACGATTCGCTTGAACAAACGCAACGGCCGCCGATAAGGCCAGCGGGACGAGACCAATCGCGAGACAGAGACCGATCAGTCGTGGTTTCAGCGAGATATTTGCGAGTCGGAAGCTCATACGCAGGCACCTTCGTGAGAGAGCGACGCAGGCAGGTACGTGCCTGACAATCGTTATATTGATTGGCGATCATAGGGGCCTAGCTGGCCTTACAAATACGTAGGTCCGGTTTCGCACATGGCAAGCACGCTCTAGCGCAAAGGGACTAATTGCGACCGGTGCTGACGATTGTGCGGGCTAAGACGTGACAAACGGCACCCGCCATACCGGATAAACAACACCGTGGCCCCGCGCAGCGAAGTGTTCTCGGGCTCACGACTCAGCGGTCAGGACGTGAAAAAACTATCGCCCGCTTCCCACGAAGAATTTGAGCACAGCCGTTGAGCACTCTTGCTACCAATCGGATGAGCAACTCCGGCTGCCATCAATGGTCTCGTCCGGGGTGGATGGTGAGTTCGCGAAGTGCGGCCTCACGAACTCGACGCCAGTGCCCGGCGGAGTTGCTGGGTTCCGACAAACGCTCAGCCCTTGAATCCTTCGACTTCGGCACGAAACGAGGAGCCGCGGCTCATGGCCTCACCGCTGCTTGGCGACGGAAAGTGCCGTATCTTGCAGTAAACTCCGACCTGCGGCCGACCCGCGATTCGCGGTGGCACGGCTGGACGCTGCTATCAGACTTGCTACAATGCGCAGTCTTAGAATTGATTTTGCCCTCCCGGTCCCTAGTTTCCGGAGGCACATCCTGCACGAGATTGGCGTTTATGGCCGAAAAGGAAGAGGCACTTGAGGTTGAGGGGGTCGTGACCCAGGCCTTGGCGAACACGCGTTTTCGCGTCACGCTCGAGGGTGGTCACGAGGTCATCGCTCACGTCGCGGGCAAAATGCGGCGAAATTTCATTCGTATCGTGCCGGGCGACAAGGTCAAAGTCGAACTCTCGCCCTACGACCTGACCAAAGGTCGCATCATTTTCCGCGAACGCTAAGCGTCTCAGCGCGGCGTGATTCCGGCGGCTCTCTGGTCGCCGTTCGGTTGCGGCTCTGGTCCCGGCCTGCCCTTCACATGGGCGCATGAATGCGTTGGGTTCTCAGGGCCGAACCAATCTGGCACTTTTTTCGACGAATGGTCTCGCAACCGGCTGCTGTGGCCCGAAATCGTGCGATGGCGTAAAACTACGGTGCGGCAGCGCGGGTAATACTCGTGCGTGTTGCGCGTATCTTGGCCAATCTACGATCCCCGGCCCCGTTGACCCACGGTGGTCTTTCGCCAGCGGATCGTTGCCAATTTTCACCACGGAGGTTCGCTGTGAAGAAGCGTTTGTTAGCGGTCGCTCTGACCGCAGTGGTCATGGTCTCGACCGCGGTCCAGGCCATGGCTCAGGAAATGAAGCCCGTGATTGTGGCTTCGTTGGCAGGTTACAACGAGTTGCTCAAGGACATCGGCTTCGTCGGCAAAGTGTCGGAAATGCCCGACTTGGCCCAAAGCGTCGAAGGGCTGGTCGCGTTCGTGACCCAATTCCAAGGCCTAGCCGGTCTCGATAAGTCCAAGCCGATCGGCGTGGCGGTGAACACCGATGGCACGCAGTTTCAGGTGATCGGGTTCGTGCCGGTTGAAGATCTCGACAAGCTGCTCGCGGCCTTGCAAGGTCTCGTGGGCGAGGCGACCGATGGCGGCGATGGTTGCAAGATCATCCGCGTCAAAGGCTTCCCGTTGTTCGTTAAGGCGCAAGACGGCTGGGCCTTTATCAGCTACGCGAAGGATGCGTTCGCGTCGCTCCCTAAAGACCCGACCAAGCTGCTCGGCACGCTGCACACCGAGTACGACTTGGGCGTGCGGGTCCATATGCAAAACATTCCACAAGCGTTCCGTGACATCGGCTTGGGTCAATTGCAAGCCGGCGCTCAGCAAGGGATGAAGCGTTTGCCGAACGAATCGGACGAGGCGTTCGAGCTGCGCAAGAAGCTGACTCAAGAGCAAATCGGCGGGCTCAGCGACGCGTTCAAGGAAATGGATCAAATCACGCTCGGCGTGGCGATCGACTCGGTCGACCGCCGGCTGTTCCTCGATGTTGGCGTGACCGTGCTGCCCGGGGGCAAATTGGCCAAGCAACTCGCCGGTCTCGAAAACGTCAAGTCGGCTCACACCGGCTTTCTTGCCGAGGCCGACGACTCGGTCGCGAACTTGCACTTGGCGAGCGTGATGAGCGAAGCCGACGCGAAGCAAGCTCTCTCGGCTCTGGAGTCGGTCCGAGCTCAAGCCATGACCGAGTTGGAGAAGAAGTTGGGCAACGCCACCGAGGCCGAGAAGGCCCAGGTGACCGGTTGGGCCCGCGATGTATTCGATGTGCTGACCGACACGATCAAGGCCGGCTCGCTCAATGGCGGTGCCGCACTCGTGGGCGAAGGGCCGATCACGCTCGGCGCGGGGATGATTGCCGTCGGCGGCGAGCGGATCGAGAAGGCGTTCAAAGAGTTCATCGCCTTGGCACAGACCAAGCCCGGCTACGACAAGGCTCAGGTCAAAGTCAAATTCGATGCCGACGAGCATGCCGGCGTCCGGTTTCACACGGTCACGATTCCGATTCCCGACGACGAAAAGGGCCAACAGGCCAAAGAGTTCTTGGGCGATGAAATCGTGTTGAATCTCGGCTTCGGCAAGAACAGCATTTTCTTCGCGGTCGGCGAGGATGGTGTCGAGGCGTTGAGCGAAGTGATCGACGAGTCGGCCAAGGGTGTGGCCGAGGCGATGCCGTTCGAGCTCAACGTTGCCTTGGGACCGATCATCAACTTGGCGCTGCTCTCGGAGCCGGACAAGGAAGAGCTCAAGGTGATGGCCGAGGCGCTGGAAAAAGGTGACGACTACATCTCGATCACGACCGAGGCCAATGGCCTGAGTCAGTTGATGCGATTGGAAGTCGAGGAAGGCGTGATCCGCGCCCTCGGTCTGACCGCCAAGGCGGCTGCTTCCAAGAAGCGTCAATAACTCCATGGTCCGCGCCGCTCGCCATTCCCAAGCGGGCGGTCGGGCCAGTGATTTTGAGATGAACGAACCACGCTAGCAACGTCCCAGCGCTACCCGCGCAAGGCGTTGCTAGCGTTCTTTGTTAATAGGTGTCCTTTGACATCGTCGTGTGCCATGGCCACGTCCGCGGGGCCATGCTTCCCTGGGCAACGCATGTCCACGCAGACGTGGACATGGCACACGGTCCCGATCAGCGTCATTTATGCGCTCGCGGCGGCATAGACGAGTGACGCGCGATTGACCAAAATAGCGACCATGACACGCCTCCTGCTCAACTTCATCGCGATCGTCACGTTGACACTGACCGCCTGGATCGGCGATCACCGCATTTGGTCGGCCGACTGGCCCGGGTCGGAACGTCGCTTGGCCCGACTGCCGCACACCGAAGCCGAACTGCGAGCTGCCCACGAACAGGCAGCCACCTATGCCGCCGAGATGGTGCCGGCTCGCTGCTCGTTTGAATCGCTCGACGGCTCGGAACATGTCCTCGTGCGAGTCGACAACCGCGAGCTCAAGCTCCCCTGCAATCGTCGCGGGCTGATCGCCATGGGCTCGGACATGTTGCAGGCCGACCAGCAACGTCTGCCGTTCTTCTCCGGCGGAATCATTCTCGACGAGGTGAACGCGTATTTTCTGAGCATTCAGATCCGCGCCGCGATGAGCCCCACCGGTGCGCCGTATCTCGTCGATCGGCCGTTGGTCGCGCTGACCAAATACGCCGAGTCGAACCAGACCTTTCCATCGACCGAGATCGTCGACTCGTCGGTCCGCGATATTCGCAGTCTGGGTTTCCTGACCCGAGGCGAGGCGCTGCCGCATGATCCGCCGCGGACCTTGGCCATCGTGATTCGCAATCTGGTCGCGGTCAGCGATCCAACCGGCGTCGACAAGATCGAGCCGCATTACGAGTGCGTGTTCATGCACGCGCAGGTCGACCCCACCGGCCGAGCGCTGGTCACGCACGCCTTTGGCACCACGAACAGTCGCACGAAGCTACACCGCTTTACGCCCGTCGGCACGCCCAAGAAGCTGACCGACTGTGCGATCCAGGGTTCGATTTTCTTCACGTCCTACGCGTTCGGCGGTCAGTATCCCACGGCCAAGGCCACGCGTATGGTGAAGCTCAACACCGTGGCCTCGATCGATGTGCCGCAGGTCGACCGTTGGCTCGCCGAGCGCGGTGTGCAGGGCGATACGTGGAGCCGTTTGCCCATGGTGTTCGACGCGCTCATCGATGGCACGCTGAAACCGTAGTCGGGAGTGTTTCAGATGCGACCGTGGAAATTGGCCGAGACGAACTATGCTCATGTCCGGGACAATCTGCCCGAGGTCGCGGTGCTGCCGTTGGGCGCGACCGAGCCGCACAACTTGCATCTGCCGTACGGCACCGACATGTACGAAGCCGATCAGATCGGCGAGGCGATTTGCGAAGAGGCTTATCGCCGCGGTGCCAAAGTCATCCTGCTCCCCACGTTGCCCTACGGCACTGAGACGAACCAGATGGCGTTTCCGCTCGCGATGAATCTGATGCCGTCGACAGTCGGCGCGGTGATCACCGATCTCGTCCGTTCGCTCGTGCATCACGGCATCCGCAAGATCGTGTTGCTCAACAGTCACGGCGGCAACGATTTCAAGCCGCTTCTTCGCGAGTTGTACGGACAAACCTCGGCCCACCTGTTTCTGTGCAACTGGTATCAGGCGATGAGCGACGTTGCGCGGCAGATCTTTGTCGAGCCGGGCGATCATGCCGGCGAGATGGAGACCGCGTTGATTCTCGCCTATCGGCCCGAGTTGGTCGCACGCCACAGCGACGGTTCTTTCACAGCCGACGACGGCGCCACCGCCGCCAGTCGGTTCGAGGCGGTGAATCGCGGCTGGGTGCAGACGACGCGAGCTTGGGAGTTGCTTACCACCAACACCGGCGCGGGCAACCCGCACGCCGCGACTGCCGAGAAGGGCCGACAGTTTCTCGCTGCGACCGTCGAGCGCTTGGCGACGTTTCTTGTGGAACTCTCGCAGTCGCCGCTCGACGAGCGGTTTCCGTTTACTCCGGCGTAAGATGATCTCGCGGATTCTGTCGCTTCCCGAGAACGGTTAACGACTCCGTCGCGGCTCGACGATCTGCCAGAGAAACGCGACGCCGAATAACCTCAGGATGCAGCCGAAAAGAAAATTCGCGCGGAACCACTCGGCGCGATCGATGCTCCAAGCTCCGGCGGCGATCTGCGCTTGACCGGCATCAAGCAACCAACCGCCCAAGAGCGTGCTGAGCGCGAGCACCACGCCGCTCACGACGAAGTACATGGCCACATGCGGCGTGTTGCCCGTCGACGGGGCGAGTCGCAGCATCAGATTGTTGAGACAGATATTGTGCCCGGCGAATGCGATCCACACGATCCACGCTCCCCACAACCACACGGGCGACTCACGACTCGCGGCGGCATAGAAGACCAACCCGAGCGCAATGCACGCCTGACTGACGATCAAGATCATGCGGTTTCCCCAACGATCGCTCAGTCGGCCGACGGGCAGTGACACCGCCGCCTGTCCCACACGCATCGTCGTGACCATGAGCAGCGACGTGGTCAGGCTCAGTTCCAACACCGCGCGGGGAAAAATGTTCTGCGCCGTCTGCGTGAGTCCGTTGGAGAATGAAAACCAGGCGATGAAGATCAGCAGCGGTCGAAAGCGGCGATCGAGCCACGGCTGGACAAAGCTCGACCACTGCCACCCACGCGATGAACTCACCGGCTCGCTTCGCCGTGGCAACTCGATGGCCGGCAGTCCCACGAGCGGCACGAGTGACGCGAGCAGCGCCGCCGCACCGAGCGCCAGTACGATGGCATAGCCCCACAGTTTGGCGTCCTCCGTGGGATACGCGAGTTTCCATTGATCGACGAACCAGCCGCTGCCTGGCGTGACGATCGTGACCACGATCATCTGCCACAAGTTGCGGCGCGCAAAGAATCGGCCGCGCACACGGCTCGGTACCAAGGCACCGAACCACGACCACAGCGCGACCGCGCCGAGATACTCGAACAACTGATGAGCGCCGAGAATCGCGATCATGACCCATACGGGATCGATGCCCTGCACGCGATGTCCCACGAAGGGCGAGAGCGGCAACAGGGCAATCAGCCCGTAGCTCACGAGCGACATGACGAGACACGTTCGCCGCGTGCTGCCGAACCAATTGACGAGCGCGGGCGTGGCGAGGCGCAACAGCCCGACGGTCGATTGGAGTGCCAGGATCACACTGATTGACAGCGGTTTCGCGCCGAGTTCCAGGGCGAGAAACGTCACCAAGAAGCCGGTCGTCAGCGCGTT
>JAEUIL010000820.1 GCA_016794255.1 Planctomycetaceae bacterium
GACGGGGCAACTTAGTAAGCAGTCGCGGCGAATTTACCGCGGCCCTTCGACACCGCTGGTCCTCGCCAGTTCGATTAGCCTCTGTCTTGATTCCGCGGCCAAGACGAGCGTGTCCCCAGATCAATACCGACAATCTCTCGTTAGTTGACGAAATACGATAACTATACATACTATCACACGACAGACGATCGTCTACATTTAGAAACCTTAGAAACAGAAAGGTCAGACATGTCACAGTGTCCAACCGTGGCTCCATTATCCGTGGAGCAACGACAACAATTGGAGTTCGAACGTGCTGCGATTCTCGCCCAACGTAGGCGTGACAATCGCTGGTCAATGCTGACTGGCTTCGTCGGGGTGGTCATCAATGGGATCGGTTGGGCTTCCCTGTCCGAATCCCCGAGCTCGGGTCGGCTACTATTGATATTGGGGACTGCTTTGCTCTGCGTCGCCGCCGGCTTCTACGCGCGCTACTGTGGAGCTCATTTCGCTTGGGGCCTCGTGGCGATTGTGTTCGTCCTATTGATCGCGCTGATTCCTGATCGAAAACAACAGCGTTTGGACGAGATTGCCGTGGCGCTAACGGGCGACGCAATGGGGCGTGGTGGCTCAAAACTGCCGCTCTATTTTCGCCCCTCGATGATCACCTTTTTGCTGTTTCCTCTCGCTCCGATTGGGCTGTTCTTGGCCTGCGTCGGCCTCAAGGACAGTTGGCAGAAGAGCAAACCCTTGAATTACTCGATCGTAGCGGTCTTCCTCAACTTGGTTTCGCTTGGCTTACTTGGCAATTTGGTCATGGACATGTTTTCGGGTAGTACTTTGACCCAAGCAGTTGGAAAATCGGGAGCATCGATCATTGCCACAGGCAGCATTCAGGTCACCGTCCCCCCGGGCTGGACTGAAAACCGCGAGATCGCAACCCAACATCAGGGCGTACTCGCCGTTTCGGACATTACTAACGATCTCCACGTGTCGGTGGTCCGCGAAACGAAGCAAGATTTTGCTGTGAAGAACCTTAACGGCTATGTCGACCTCGTACGCCAGAGAATTCGCGACAGCGTCATACAGTTGCATCAGATGTCTGTGCCGGTTCCTGTGCGAATCGCCGGTACGCAAGGTGTAAGCTTTCGCTCCCGAGTAACTGTTGAAGGGCAAATTGTCCTCGTTTCAACCTCGACGGCCTTTGAAACTCGCCGCTACTATTACCGGGTCACCGGCTGGGCGATTGCATCGCGCGCTGAACAATTCGCCGATAGCATCGAACGTGTCACAAACAGTTTGGTCGTTCCGCTCGACGACTAGCGGTCATGACCAGAACTGAGTGAGGGCGATCCACCGTCGACGACGACCTAAGTGCTCGATCGCATTGCCTTCTCAACGTCCGTCCAGAGCTTTGCAACTGAAACTTCTAGGGCCATCGCGAGTTTCATTGCCACGGCAATACTCACTTGGACCTTGCCTAGTTCGATCGCACTCACGTAGGTGCGATGAATACCGGCTTTGTCGGCAAAATCCTCCTGCGAAAGCCCCAGGCGTGTACGGAGCTTACGGACAGTTATTCCAAAGGCTTTTTCGATCGGTATCATAGGGCTAGCTTGCCCATATGCAGACGTTGCATCTACAGACGATCCACCGACAGACGATCGTCTACATCTGTTAACAGGGAATGGACGGCAGTGTCGGCCAAAAAGAGCACTTGCCAACACGGCGATTGACTTCGGAAGGGAAGCTGTATTCGCCTTGCTCTGCAGAACACCGGCAAATGGGCTACGGGGAACGACGAGCAAAAGGGACGAACGCTCGTGGCGTTGACGTGCTTCCGAGGTGGACTTGAGTGGCTTCAGAGTAATCGCTCTCGCACCAAATCCTAATCACTTCCCGCCCCGTCCAGAGATGGATGGGGCGGGAAGCTTCTTTCTAGCTATCAGTCGTGGACATCAACTAGTGGTGCTGCTGACTATGCGATAGCAAGCCCACGCGAATTCGCTCCAAGGCCACGCGACCAAGCCATACCAGAGAGTTGCCAAAATGTTCTTTGGTAGCCGATTGGTCACTTAAAGCTGTTGCGTTAGTTCACACAGAAGTGGCAATTCCGCATGCAAGTCATTGGCAGTATGGCACTTGTGCCAACGCCCTCCGAATGATTGATTCCGGCGTGGTTGTGGGCACGACCACGCCGGAGACAATCATTCAGATGGCATTCAATCTGAGTCTGGAGTTTTCGATTTGTCCTATTCGACCGGCGGCAGTCAAGGCGCATCGTCCGTCGACCGCCGCTTTGATGACTGCCATTGTCAAACGACGACTCTAGGTCGGCCAAGCTCCGGTACATGCCGCCGCCCGAGTTCATCCATTCCAGCAGAGTTCACCAGGTAGCAGCAGGTGACCTTCTGACTCGATGTCAGGCCCCACGTTCGGCTGGCCGTATGGAGGCTGCGTGAAGGGCCTTAACGTCCTGCGGTGGCATGGTGCGTTTCGTACGTCGACAAATTATGAAAATCTGGGGGGGCCGTGTGATCGGCAAACTTTTTTGCAGAATTTTCTTGATTGTGACGAACCTCGCGTGGTAGGTTCTGCGATCGAACCAATCAGTTGTATTATGTGTTGTGCTTGGAATGAGCAGCATTAAATTGGGTGCGTGGGTAACGGAGGAACGGTAGTACAGGTGTCGTGCACATTTTCTTTAGGTAGTTGCCGCATTCTCCGGTTCAACCGAGACGAATTGAAGTTGATGATTACTAAATTTCTGGAGATGCAACGGAAATGACCGGTATGCGTCCACACGCTCGTTACAATTGCGTATTTACGGCGTTGTTTTCCTGTAGTTTACTCTCGACGTTGTCCTGCGAGGGGCAACCGCCGAACAACAATGTCGCTCCGCAGCCGGCCGCTAATGCCGGGGGCGGCCGGGCGCTCCCAGCTGACGCCGGTGAGCTGTTTTTCGCTCATGCAGTTTATCAACAGCTCGGCCGAGAAGGGGAGTCCATCAATGCCCTGGCGGTCCCCGTGCTGCTGCCGGATTTACTGACGGACGCCGACACTTTACCCGGCCAGCTGGACTTCCTCCATTCCATACCGAAACGCAACCCAGTCATCTTCTCCTCGACCGGGATGTCGATTTCGACGCAGATGAACCGGCTCGCGCCGATGATCACTATTGCCGCTGAAAGGACTCCAGAGGAAGAGGCGGATTATCAAGCGCTCAAAGCCAAGTTGTTCCTTCCGGGCGGCGCTAAGACTCCGCCGTACAAGGCTTACCTAGCTTACGCCGAGAAGCTCCAGGAGATACGCGACATGATCGCCAAGCCGCCGCCAACCATGGCGGAGCTAAACCAGCTCCAAATGCGCGAAACTACGCTCCGCGAGGAGTGGCGTGAACGTCCCGACTCCACTGCTATCGAGACGGCGGCCCTAAGATTCCGCGAATTCGACGTGACGGCGGAAGTCGAGTTACTCAAGGCATGGAAGCAACGGATCGCGGCGGAAACAACCCCTGTCATCCGCTGGAGCGATCTGGCCGACCCGGCCGGCTGGCGGCAGGTCTCGTTTTCCAATGCCGCGACGCACGCCCTGCTGCTCAAGGGGACGAGTAAACGGGGGGGCGCTGCTCAGGAAGAAGTTTTCAACGTCAAGCCGGGGGACGTTTCTCTCTCGTTACGTCTCCGCCGGGTGTCCCTGGCTCATACGGCGTTGCCGGCCGACGCCCTGACGTCTCGGTTATGGAAATCGGCGTCTTTGCAAATATCGGACGGCAACGACCAACAGGACACCGCTACGGAACTCGTGCCGCGCTTAGTTTCCGAAATCATCGTGGCCAAAGAAATTGAGCTGCGCTATGCCGACGAGACCGTCTGGGATCATGTCCGTCGCTTCCTGACTGATCACTCGCAGATCTCCGTGGGCGGCCTCGCGCTAGCAGACGGAGCCTTTTATCTTTTGCCCGGTAGCGTCGCCGTCAACCGTCCGTCGATCGTCGGCGTGTACGTCAAGGCCGTACCGGCGTCCCCCCTTACACGTTAATCTCTCGACTCCTAGGAGTGTAGTTATGTCCCTCCGCATACTGTTGACGATCGTCGCGTGCAGCCTGTTCGTGAGTCACGCGCTCGGTCAACAACCCTGGCCCGTCGACGGACCGTACGAGCCAAAGCACGTCTATGCCGCGGTGGCCGGTGCCATCCATGAAAAACTGGAAATTCCAATTCAGGGGAATCCGCCGTATTGGTTTAACGTCTCGACGGTCGGCTATCCGTACGACCACAAAACCAAAGAAGGCAAGATCGGTCTCAATGCGTTAGCGAATTTCATGCCGCCAGCGGACGGTCGGCTGTCGACGGGAAAGAAGGGCGGTTTGTTGATTGACTTGGATCGAAGACTAGATCGCTGGTATAAATTCCTCCTGGATAACATTGCCTTTACCTATGAAACGAAGACGTCGGAGGTCAAGGAAGCCGAAAAAGTGATGTATATTCTTGACCCCACCACGGGCGAAGTGAAGCGGGATGAGAGCGGTGCACCGCTGCTCACCCCGGCCTACCAGAACTACAAGTCGAAACGGAACACGTATCGTTATTGGGACAAGATGAAATCGACGACCGAGGTCGAAATCAGCCCCCAGGAGCGGGCCAAGGCCGAGATCCAGTGGCTCACGGCTAGTGACGATTTGGATGAAGCCAAACGCAATGGCGTCGGCACAGCAGTGGGAACTCTTACGACGTTTTGGAATCGCGACGGCGCAAGTCAGAACCTCGATCGGCTAGAAGATCTGAAGAGTTATCGCGTACTGTACAAACTCGAAGAAGGGAATAACTCACCGCCGCTTTCGCATTTGATACCCCCAGCCGAAACCTGGGCGGACGGCTCGGGATGGTATGAAGCATCATTCAGTCAAACTGATTCTTATGGCCGCTTTGATAAGCATGTCAAGCGCTTCTCAGGAGGGGGCGGTTTCAACCTCGGCTTCATAACGATCGGCGGTAGCGGTGGCAAGGACGAGGTTACGCAAAGTCGTCTCAATTCGGTTCAGAAGTTCGCCTACAAGCTCAAGCTCAAGAGAATTTTGATTTATCGTCCCTGGTTCGACGCCTCGCTCCTGGAAACTTACGGCTGGACCTGGAACGAGAAAAAAGACGGAGCAGCCTTTCCAGTGATTGCAAAGTCGCCCAATGCAGACGGTTCGCCGGTCGCATCCGAAGATGTTTTTAAGACAAAAGGTGTGGGGCTCGCTTTGATCCCCGTGCAACTGATTCTGGCGAAGGATTTGGAAATCTCCTGCACCGTCAGCAAAGCCGAATGGCAGATGGCCAAAACCCAAACTCAGGTCGGCGGCGGTGGCATGTTTTTTGGAATCATCGCCTTGAAAGCTGACAGCAGTAACGTGGATGAGATGGAAACCAATATGGGCCGCGACGTGCTCCTCACTGCGAAGCAGCCAGACGTTTCCATTATCGGCGCCATCTCGCGAGTTGTTCCCGTGGCTCCGGTTCCCAATCGGAATGCGGGGAACTGGCCGGCGAGCGCTTGGAAGCCGTGGGAATAAGGAGTCAACATGAGAACGACCTCCGTTTTGCTGCTCCCGTTTTTTTGCCCGCCACGACCGGCTCCCGCCGGGCCGCCGATTGCTCGTAGTGGAGTCGTCTCGTCATTCCGTCGCCGAGTGTGGCTGATCGTCGCGTGTGGCCTGATGACGTGCAGCCAGTTTACCAACCGCGCGCTCGGCGCGCAGCCCTGGCCGGTCAACGGTCCATATGAGCCGAGGCACGTGTGTGCTGCGTTGGCCGCCGTAGTTCATGAAAGTCAAGGGCTCCCGGTGGGTGGCGACCCGCCGTTGTGGTTTCAGGTCGCGACGGTCGACTATTCGTGCGACCCCCGGACCCCAGCCGGGCGGATCGACCTGAACGCGTTGGCGAACTATATCCCGCCAGCCAACTTGTGCTTGTTCACGGGCAATCAGGGAGGACGGAGGTTGGATCACTGGTACGAATACCTCCTGAACAACATCGCCTTTCCTTACGTCCCGAAATCGCCGGAAGTAAAGGCGGCGGAAAAATTGTTGTATGACACGGATCCCGCGACGGGCGAAGTGAGGCTCGACGAAAGCGGTGAGCCCGTACTCACACCGGCCTACAAAAATTACAAGGCGAAGCGGAGCGCGTATTTGTATTGGGAGGCGATGAACAAGTGGAAGGAAGAAGTCAGCCCGGAGGAAAAGGCCAAGGCCCGAGCGCAATGGCTCCAAGCCAGGGAGGCGCTGGAAGAAGCTATGAGCCGCGGCATTGGAGCGGCGGTGGAATCACTGCAGGGGTTTTGGCACCGTGACGGTGCGAGCCGGAACCTTGATCGGATCATGGCACTGCGAAACTATCGCGATCGGAATACGCTGGAACAAGGTGTCAATGGGCCGCCGCTGTCATATTTCGTGCCGCCGGTCGAAACCTGGCTCGATGACGCCGGATGGTACGCAACGTCCTTCAGTCAAGTCGATGCCGGGGGCCGCTATGAGCGGCACGCTCGTCGCTATTCACGAGGAGGCGACCTCGGCTTCGTGACGATCGGTGGCGGCAAGACCGAGGTCAAGGAATATCTCCTCCCAACGGTGCGACAGTTCTCTTACAAGCTCGAACTCAAGAGAGTCTTGATTTTTCGTCCTTGGTTCGACGTCTCGCTGTTGGAGGATCGAGGCTGGACCTGGCGGGAGAAAAAAGCCGGAGCATATCCGTTGGTTGCTCGGGCGCCGGGTGCGGAGGGCGTTCCCGTCGAATCTCCGGATGTCTACAAGATGCAATCCGTCGGCCTGCCCTTGATCCCAGTCGAGCTCATCCTGGCGAAAGATCTGGAAATCTCCGCGCGCGTCGGAAAAGCCGAGTGGGACAGGGCCAAAACCGCCGCTCAGGCCGGCGGCGGCGTGCTGTTCGGAGTCATTCCCTTGGACTACGCCGAGGGGAACGAGCGTTTTACGGAAGTCGTTCAGGGGGACGACGTTCTCCTGACGGCGCGCCGGCCAAACGCCGCGATTCTCGGTGCCGTCTCGCGCGTCTGTTCGGCAGCGCCCCGCCCCGATCCGGATGCGGGAATCTGGCCGGATGGTGCTTGGAAGCCTTGGGAATAAGGAGTCAACATGAGAACGGCCGCGGTCATTCTGAGCTTCCTTCTATGCTGGGCGGGCGCACTTCAAGCGGAGGACCGCGCGCCTTTTCTCCGCGAGTTGTCGGCGCTCTTGTTGGCGAGTGATGGGCCGGTGCAGACCGACAAGGGCTGGCTGGGGGTGGCGATCGATCATCAGGCCATTCCGGATTTTGAGCGGGTGTTCAAAGTCTATCGACCGCAGGAGGGGCATCAACTTGAGATTCTCCGTGCGATTGACGCCCTCGACTATCCGCTATCCGTCAGCGGGGGACTCGTAAAACGCGAGACCGCCTCGATCTCGCTATTGTGGAAAGACGTGCTATTGCACGTTGAACTGGAAGAAGCGGCGACGTCCCCGGCCGCGCTCCCGGCCTTGCATCGCCCGCCGGATAGAGTCGAGGCGGTGCGAGACGACCCCCATCCACGGACGCCGTTGCACGAAAAATTCCTCGTTGCGCGCGGGCAACACAATTTGCTGTCACTTGCCGTTCTGGAAGAGAGCGGCGCCTGGCGGTTGCGCGACGACCTGAATCACTTCAGTTCTCTCGGCGAGGCCTTCAGCGGCGTCGTTGCAGATTGGAGTTACTTCGGAGGAAAGCTGGAGGTCGGGGCGGCGCTTTGGGTCAACGACCTGAAGACCAGCCCCTTGATCCGCGCTCAAGAACGATTCGACGACCATAACCTCCGCCCGGAGAGCCGGCAGCCCGCCTTGAAGGTCTGGCTGTCGCCGCCGCCGGACGCCTGGGCCGGAATGGGATCGTGGTTGACGTGCCGCAGCCGGACTTTTAAGGGGGCAGGGTCGGTAATTTTTCAGCTAGCGCGGGTTCGCGTGATGCGGCCCTGGTTCAGTATTGACGACCTGATTGACAAGCGATTGCGGCTGTCTGCGGATTGGTTGGCTCGCAATCCCGACTATGTGCTCAGCGCCGGCGGAACTCCGACGCTGATGGATTACCCGACCGGCGGACAATTGAACTCGTATGTGGACGAGCTGCTGTTGGTCCGTAACATTGTTTACGATGAGCGCGGCCGCGACCCGGAGCATCCTCTAAGTTTTGCGTACGACGACGTCAATCTGCTGGGATACGTCGTCCGGACATTGCCACGGATTTCGAGCAAAGAAAAGTGATCCAACCATGAAACGCCTCGCCTACTTCGCTTGCGCGGCACTGCGGACGCCATTGTTATTGTCGCTGTTGTCGTTTTGTCCGGGCGAATTCGCGCCCCTCGGGGCGAGCGAGCGCGAGCATTTCGTGCGCGAATTGTCCCGCAATCTGCTCTTGGCAGACGGGCCGGTGGAGACAGAGTACGGCTGGCGGGGAGTGCTGCTCGTCCCGCCCGGAACGTCGTTGTCCGCGTTCGTAACGAATTACGAAGCGCTTGGTTCGCGGTTGGCCAACAATACACAGATTCTCGCCGACTCGTATTTGTTCGATCGTCCGTTGGCGGTCCGCAACGGCGTAGCCTTTCCCAAGGCCCGCCGGCTCAGTGAAGTGTGGGAGCAGATCCTCCGCCACGCGATCCCGCGCGCAGGCCTGTCACAGGACGATTTCATCGAGCAAGAACCGGAAACCGCGAAGTGGTTGTTTCGTCTTCCCGACCGAGTGGATCGCATTCGCGGAACAGCACCGGTTCGAGAACCGTCCGAGTTCTATTTGCGATACCGCGAGTATCAACTCTTGCATCGCTTGATCCTGGCGGGCGAGTCGGCGATCGCATCCAGCGCTGATTCGTGGCGACTGCATCCCCGCTTGGCCAAGTATGACACGGCAGAACAAGCCAAGGAGTCGGTCGAGGCCGATTGGCAGAAATATGGATACAGGCAACAGGTCGAATCGGCACAGCGCGACTTTGACCGCCGCGCCGGCGCGCATGATTGGCGAAATTGGATGCTCGCAACGGAGGCGCTGGAGTCCAACCTGGTGGCAGTCGACCGAAGCTTAAGGATTCCCCGCACGTCGCTGTCGCCGCCCCCAAGTGAATGGCTCCGTATGGGCGGGTGGCAACGCAGCCGCGCCACTACCGAGCGCGACGGGGCACCGATTGGCTTTGAAATCGCGCGAATCAAGGTTGTCCGCGAGTGGTTTCGCGTGGAGGACTTGCTCCGGGGTGACATTCGAATCGAGTCTCCGGAGGTCCCCAACGGGGTCCTCTTGAGTGATGGGAAGGCGCCGACACTGGTGACTTACCCAGAGGGGCCTATGAGCGTTTATGTCGATGAACTAATTGTAGCTCGCAATATCCGCTACGATCCAGCCGTGTCGACGTCGGGACATCCGTTGACCGACTTCGCCCTACCGCTGGAAATCCAGGTCATCGGCTATGTCGTCCATGCACTTCCGGGTAGGTAGCTCAACGAATGCGAGCGATTTTTAGGCACAGAAGACTACTATCACGACTTTCACAACCATGATGAACATCCTTCGCTTGATCCTTTGTATCGTATTACTGTTTGCAGCGGAGACGGGCCTGCCCGTCTCCGCCGAAGATTTTTCTGCACGCATCCGGTACCTCAACGGCGCAAATAACATCTTGCCCGGTAGTGTGTATACTTTGAGCGGCAATCGCCTGGAATGGGTTTTGGATCTCTTGGGTCCTCGACCATTAGACGAAGCAGGAGGGTGGCTGAATCACCGGGTCGATCCCGACCGTCCCGCCGCCGCCCGCCGTCTCGGCAGCATCACGCTGCGCCAGGGCCACTGCAATTGCCTGCGTCCGTCGGATTTTTGGATTCTTCCGGGGGATGCGACGACCATTCAGCTCGGCGATCCGTTTGAGTGTCTGGAAATCGTCAACAGACCGCTTTCGAATCTCCTGTATAACCGAAACGCTGAAATCCGAATCATGCAATGGAGAACCGCCTTGGCCGGCGCCATCCAACGCCGTAGGACTCCGGGCGAATGCGTTGTGCTTTGCACGGTGGTCGAAACGATGGAGCGAGGCTTTTTCGTCGCGAGGGCCGGTGCGGACTCCGCTCAGGTCGAGCGGCTCTGGGGGTCTTGCAGCGAACGTCGCGACGGGGCTGCTAGTAGCGGATCCGAAAGTAACGCCGTCCGGACGGAAAATGGCTATTTGTATTTACCAGTCGGTCCGCTGACCATGTCCGCGTCGTTCCGGGAGTTGGAGCTTGTCGAAGAATCGACCGCTCCGCGAATCGGGTTTAAATTCGGCAAGACCATCCTTAAGTCGATCGCGGGCTACTGATAACCCAGGTCGATCAATTGCTGCCAACGCACTTCTTGCGAAGCTACCTTGGGGCTATCGTGAAGTACTGGTTGTGCTGAAACAGAGGTATGAACCAACATAAATTACGCGACAAAGATGTCGCTCCGCCGACGGATGCGTTGGAACCAGAAGTCGCACTGATTTAGCAGACAACTCTTCGATGAAATGCATTCCGTCAGCAATCGCAGTAGGAGTGATACGCTTGTACGACGAATTTCTTGAGCGACGTCGCAAATTGATGGCTGCCCAGATCAAGGTATACATCCAGTTGCTCTGACCGGAAGGGTATTGAGCAAGAGCCGTCTAGACAAAGGAGCGCTACTGTGACAGAAGAGCAATACCGCGAAAAGGTCAGAACTGGCCTCTTGGCACTTCGGAGCGACGCACAAACCGGATTTCTGGATACTCCAGGTTTTATTGTCGACTACACTGGCGGGAAGCCAGACACCTTGGGAGAGGGAACCCTTCACACAGCGATTGCTGCGGTAGCTCTGGCGACCGGCAATTATCGCCAGGATGCCTGGGAGAAAGCCTCGGCGAACCAAAATCTCTCCGAGCTGTTGGACTCGCTACGTAATGGTGGGGGGCAAGACGGTCTATCGCCTGCTGCGCTGCCAATGCGCCAATTCATAGTCTGAGTTTTGCGGCGTGAAAGAATGATCGCTTGAGCTGGGGACGTCGCTTGGGCTTCCATAATGAGCGTCGAACCACGGCCTGCAAGCGATTGACCGCAGCGCGATGCACCGACCAACTATCCAAGATAACGATCAACGGTCGACGCAATTGGCGTCGTAACCGCTTCACAATGCTCACCACATCCGTGGTCGCGATGTTACGACTATCCGCCTGGAGGTTGCTCAGGCTTGACCACCTCTGACGAAAATGTCAGCCACTGAAAAAAGAATCATTTACCCCAGTAATCAATTCGATCTCGTCGACTCACTGTTGCGTTGGTTTTCGGCTCGACGTGACTGGACAGCATACCTCGGAAAAGTAACTTTGTCGCTAAATAGTGCCAACCAATCGGATTCTGCGTGACAGCTTTCGCGATACGTCATATACTATCACGCTGCCCGAAGATGACCACGAGGCTTCGGTAAGATAACCCTCCAAGAAGGACTATCCTATGCGGAATTATGTCGCATTTCTCGCGGCGGCAATTGTTGGAGTAGCGAACAGTCATTTCGTTGTTCAAGCCGGTGACATTTCACCCGGTACGACGCAGCCTGCGAATCGATCGGAGGTGAGCGAAGTCGGTCGCAGCATGTCGAACAGCCGGATTGCGTTCGGTACGGCTGAGTTCAACGCCTTGGATATTAGCAGTAATGAGTTGA
>JAEUIL010000851.1 GCA_016794255.1 Planctomycetaceae bacterium
GGACCACACGGTCTCGGCCGTCTCGAGCGAGGCTGCTTCGGCGGTATCTTCGCTCTGCTCCGGCTCGGCAATCGGCTCGGGCGGCAACGTCGCTTGAAACGCTTCGAGGTCGTAAATCAAATCGCTGATCGACGCATGACGGTCGTCGGCCCGTTTGGCGACCATGCGTTGAAACAACGTCTCGAGCGCCGCGGGCAGCTCGGGCCGCACGTCGCTCAATCGCGGAATCGGCGACTCGCGGTGGGCCAAGATGCGCTCGAGCACGGTCTCGCCCGGGTAGATGCGTTGGTTCGTGAGCAACCGATATAACGTGCATCCCAATCCGTAGATGTCGGCCCGACCGTCGGCATGTCGCAAGTTGAGCGCTTGCTCGGGCGCCATGTAATCGACCGTGCCGAGAATGTTGCCGGTGTGCGTCAGGCCCTCGTCATCCTCGGCGATCGGCTCGCCCCAGACGTTCTCGATGCGCGCCGCGCCGAGATCGAGAATCTTGACCACGCCGCGTTTGTCGAGCAGCAGATTGCCCGGCTTAATGTCGCGATGCACGATCCCCTCGCTGTGCGCGTGCTCCAAGCCGCGCGCGGCCTGCAACACGTAATCGATCGCCCGCTGCAAGCTCAACGGACCTTCGCGACGCACGACATCGGCCAAGTCGCGGCCTTCGACGTACTCCATCACCAAGAAGTGTTGACCGTCGTGTTCGCTGGCATCGAGCGCGGCAACGATGTTCGGATGAATCAACCGCGCCGCCGCCTGCACCTCTCGATGAAAGCGCGAGATCATATCGGCCGACCGGGCCAACGTGGGCTGCAAGATCTTGATCGCCACGACACGGTTCATCTTGCGATGCCGCGCGCGATACACCTGCCCCATCGCACCGATGCCGAGCCGCTCGTCAAGCGTGTAGTCGCCGAGTCGCAACGCCTTGCCGCGGCCCGCGAGCAATTCGTCGGCCTGGAACTGGGTGAGCTTGCCCGACTGCACGAGCATCGCCGCCATCGTCGGGCCGTCGGCCGGACGCTGACCGGGGTGCAAGCGATAGAACCATGCCCGCGACTCGTCGGCTGTCATTAAGCCGGCGGCCTGCAGTTGATCGCAAAATGGATCGATCGCGGGAGACATAGGATCGCAGACGGGTCGAGGGATGGTTCTATCATACCATCGACCCGAGCGATTGAGAGCCGAACTTAGGCCACGAGTCGCGAGGCATTTCGACCGACTCGTGTGCCATGCCCACGTGGCGTGAGCATGTTTCCCCGTGGAAATGCATGCCCACGAAGACGTGGACATGGCACAAGTCACCTGACGGTATCCCTCGCGAGCTACCGTTCGCTATTTCTTCGCCTGCTGCGTGGCGGCAGCGGGGGTGTAGCCCGGTGCGGCGTAGAACTTGGCGACGACATTGTCCTTCTCCTTCTCCAAATCGAAGATGAAGACTTGGCCGTCGAAGCCGCCGACCGCGACGCGCTTGGTCGCTTCGTGCTCGTCGAGTGCAAAGGCATAGTCGCCCAGCCCGGCATAGGTCTTGAGGATTTTGCGATCGGCCAACTCATGCTGCCGACCGCTCTTGTCGCCCGACGAGGTGTAGAACTTGTCCTTACGCATGACCAGCTTGTAGACATCGCCGCCGAAGCCGCCGAGGTTGCCCACTTGCTTGCCGTCGGCCGGGTTCCAAGTGTGAACCTTCTTGTCACCGCCGCCGCTGACGACTTGCTTGCCATCGGCCGTGAACGCGGCAGTGTAGACCGTCTCGCTATGACCGGGATAGGTCGCCACGGCTTCGCCGGTCTTGAGATCGAACACCTTCGACGTCTTGTCGCGGCTGCCCGAGACGAGACGATTGCCTTCGGCGTCGAAGGCGACGGTCATGACCCAATCGGCGTGGTCCTCGATCAAGCGTTCTTGCGCACCCTTGGCCACGTCGAACACGCGAATCGAACGATCGGCGGCACACGCGGCGAGCTTGGTGCCGACCGTGTTGTAAGCGACACAGAACACCACATCGCCGAGCGTGGCGAGCGACTTGGTCTGCTTGCCCGAGGCGGGATCGTACAACGCGACCTCGCCCGTCTGGCCCGGCGTGCCACTCGCCACGGCGAGCGTCTTGCCGTCGGGGCTATAAGCCAAGCCGTACACGCGCTCGTCGACATTGCCAATGCGGCGCAGGAGCGTCCCCTTCGCGGCGTCCCAAATCGTGACTTCGTGATAGCCGGCCACGGCGAGCTCGCTGCCCGCGGGATTGAAGGCGACGGCGGTTACGGCGACCGGCACGCGATACTTCTCCGGCGCGGCTTGGTGCGGCTGCTTCGGCACGATCTGCACCAACTCGGCCTTCGCGCTCGGGCCGTCGAACTTCGCACCCTGTTCGATCCACTTGCGAATCAGCTCGATCTGGGCCGGGGGCAACGGGTCGGCATCTTTCGGCATCCGATCACTCGCGTCTTTCGAGGCGATGAGCGTGAACAGATAGCTTTCGCTTGGCTTGCCGGCCTTCACCGCCGCCTCGCCACTCTCGCCGCTCTTGGCGAACGCTTCGTGGGTATGCAGTTGGTACTGGCCCTTGGGATCGCGCGGGCCGTGACACGCCATGCAGTTCTTGATCAGGATCGGCGCGACATCTTTGACGAAACTGACTTGCCCCGGAGCGGCGGCTGCGGCGGGCTTGGCCGGCTCGGGCTTTTTCTCAGCGGGCTTGGCTTCAGGCTTCTTCTCTTCCTTTTTCGGCTCAGCCTTCTTGGGCTCGTCTTTCTTCGCCGGAGCGGCAGACTTCGCTGGCTCGGCTTTCTTTTCCGCCGCCTTCGGAGCGTCGGGCTTCTTCTCGGAGGCCTTCTTGTCGTCAGCGCCGATTGCGAGGCCACTCACGGCGAGTGTCACCAACAGTCCGGCGAACCAAGTGCGTGTCGTATTCATGGCGGGATGGATTTAGGTGGGGAGCATTAAGCATGTCATAGTATCCATCACGCTCCGCGTGATGGTGTCCTGTCACGACTGGTGGTCATGGCGGGGACATTCGTTTCTGAGACATCGTTTACAGGTCACATCACGCGGAGCGTGATGGATACTCATTTTAATGCTGGAACAAAAACTCGTTGGCGTTCAGCAGCGCCCAGCAGACGTCTTCGAGTCCCTTGACCCGATCGCCGCTGGCTTGGATGTGCTTGGTGGCGGCGGCCAACTCGCGCTCGCCGGGTTGACGGCTCATCGCGGCCAGATACAGCTCGCGAATGATTTCCTCATCCGACTTGTTGGCCGCGATCAACTTGCGGAAGCGGTTCTTCTCGTCACGCACTTTGCCATGCACGAGCGGACCGTTGATCATCTGCAACGCTTGCGACAGGTTCGACTCGGTCGAGCGTTCGCATTGGCAGGCGGTCTCACGCGCCGGTTGACCAAAGACCTTGAGGAAGTAGTTGTCCACGTCGGGGCTCGGCAGTTGCGTCGCCTTCATCCCCGCGGGCAAGCCGGTGTACTTCTCACCGATCGAGGTCACCTCGCAAATCGCGTCGAGCAATTGCTCTGCGGTCAACATGCGGGTCCGTGAGTGCGAGAAGTACTTGGTGTCGTCCTTGTTGAATTCGTTCTTGCGCGAACTGAGTTGGTAGGTACGGCTGTTGAGAATCGTCTTGATCGTGTGCTTCAGATCGAAGCCATGCTCGACGAAGTCCTTGGCCAACGCATCGAGCAGCGCCGCGCTCGAGGGCGGGTTCGAATCGCGGAAATCATCGACCGGCTCAACAATGCCGCGGCCGAGCAAGTGACCCCACAGACGGTTGACCGCCACCTTGGCAAAGAACGGGTTGTCGGTGCTGGTCAGCCAATCGACAAACGTCTCGCGACGATCGGCGTCGGCCGGCAGGTCGGCGTCGCCCTTGAGCGGCAACCACGGCTTCATCTGCTGACCGGTACGCGGTTGCGTCACTTCGCCGCTGCGCGAGACATAGATCACCATCTCGTCGGTGGCGGCCGTCTTCTTGCGTTGAACTCGGTTAAAGAACGCGCTGATGCCGTAGTAGTTGTTTTGCGTCCAGCGCTCGAACGGATGATTGTGGCACTTCGCACATTGAATGCGGATGCCCAAGAACAACTGCGACGTCGTCTCGGTGCAGTCGGTCGGATCGGTCGCGGTCCGGTAGTAGTTCGCGGCCGGGTTGTTGTAGGTGTTGCCGGAGGCGGTCAACAACTCCCGGGCGAATTGATCGTAGGGCTTGTTCTGACGAATCGATTGGGCCAACCAACGGTTGAATTTGTGCACGCCAGCCGCGGTCACCTTTTGGTTGCGAATCCGCAACAGATCACCAAACTTCAAGGCCCAGAACTCGGCGAACTCAGGCCGCTCGACCAGACGCTCGATCAACTTGGCACGCTTCTGCGGATCCTTGTCGGCCAGGAACGCCCGCGAGTCTTCCATCGACGGCAGCAAGCCGATCACGTCGAGATGGATGCGACGCACGAACTCTTCGTCCGTGCACAGTTCCGACGGAATGATCTGCAACTGCTCGAGCTTCTCGTAAACGTGCTTGTCGACGAAGTTGTTTTCTGGCGGGGTCGGCCATTTGAAGTTGGGGACCTCTTTGATGAACATCAACGAGGCGTTGTCCATGTGCTCGTGGAAGCGGGCGAGAATGGCGGCCTCGCCACGATCACTGGCGACGACCAAGCCGTTCTCATCGACCGTGGCCACGGCTTCGTCACTGCTGGAGAACGAAGCCAGGGCGGTCACGTCGCGCACCGTGTTGTCGCTGAAGTGAGCGAGCACCACGACTTGCTGCGTGTGTGCCGGGCGATGCAGCACGCGCTGCTTGGGGAACACTTCGATCTTGAGGCACCGGGCCGCATCGGTCGGATCAGGTTTGCAACCTTCGACGATCCAGTCACGCAAGATGGCGTAGGCCGCGTCGTCCTTGGCGAGCCGGCGACCACCGCTGTGGGCCACCTCCATCAAAGGCTTACGCAGCAGCAGGCTCTTTTCCGGTTCGAGCAAATTTGTGCGACGATTGAACGTCTCGCGGATCAGCGTTTCGGTATCGAGGACCGGATCATAACCACGCAGCGACAGGCGGAAGCCACCCTTGCCGCTGGGCGAGCCGTGGCAGGCACCTTGATTGCAACCTTGCTTGGTCAGCGCGACCAGCGTGCCGAACTCGAACGACACTGGCTCGGCCTTGTCTTGGCCACTGACGTCGATCGCGACTTTCTGCGAGTGTCCGCCCACGGTGACGTTGATCTCGGCCTTGCCATTGGCGACCGGAGTGACGATCCCCCGCGCGACTTTGGCCACGGCCGGATTGCTCGACGAGAACTCGGCGACGCGCGTCAGGTCTTGCTCGCGCTCGGGACCGTAGTGGCCCGTGACGACGATTCGCAACTGACGCTGCGGCGTTTGCAACGCGAACTTCGGCGGATAGACGCTGATCCGTTCGGGCTTGCCGACCACGATCGGCTCGATCTTCACCTCGCCGGCGGTCATCATCATCTTCTCGGCGGCCAGGGCCGAGCATGCGACCATAGACAGCACAAAGCACGCAGCCAGGCTCGCGAGTGTAGGACGCTTCACGTTCGTGGTTCCTTTCCTTGGAGACACTTGTATCTCAGGGCGAGAGTTTGAATCAGGCGCGAAACCGCAAGCGAGCTGCGGTATCTCACCCACGAGCGAGTTGGTCCCTCGCTT